>CAITQQ010000033.1 GCA_903894575.1 uncultured bacterium | reverse complement strand
TTCAGGGTGATGTCTTCTCCTTCAACACCATCACCCCTTGTGGCACCACGGCTAAACAGGTCGTTCTCATATACCAGCGAAATACTGGCGCCGTCAAATTTTGGTTCAACACAGTAATCAAGTTTTTCCAAGCCTGAGAGTTCCCTTGCCTTGTGGTCCCACTCCATCAAATCTGCAGCATCATAAGAATTTTCCAACGACAGCATGGGTACAAGGTGCTGAACAGTCTTGAATTGTTTCGTAATACCAGGACCAACGCGCTGAGTGGGTGAGTCAGTGGTAATCAGCAGTGGATTGGCGGCCTCGGTCCTTTCAAGTGCCTTGTACAGCAGGTCAAACTCGGCATCGGAGATCAAAGGATCATTCATTACATAATAACGGTTCTCATGGAACCGGATCACATCCCTGAGCAGGCCGATGTTTTCAGTCAAATAGCCCAGATCTGTTGCACGCGCCTCAAGCTCCTTGCTTTTGTCTTGGTAAAACCGGGTATGTTCGTTGTTGCTTATCATTGGATGGGCTAAGTTAAAAGGAATCTCTGCTGAAATATATTTTTTTGTTGTTGCAGATAGAAAATTATTTTTGTCATCCAACCCCGCACAACAACCCAACATGAAAGAGGCAAAAAAGCCCGATATCAATACTATACCCCTTCAACAGATGTCCGCATTCCAGTTTGCGTTATCGGTTGATTGTGTCATATTCGGTTATGATCAGGGCGTTTTGAAGGTCTTGCTCATTGAAAGTGACCTTCCTGCCTACAAAGGACAATGGTCTTTGTTGGGAGACCATGTTCGTCCTGACGAAGACCTCGACGAAGCATCTTACAGGGTATTGTTGGAAAGAACCGGACTGACGGGTATGTTTCTTGAGCAGGTAAAAACATTTGGCGCCGTCAATCGTCATCCTGCCGGCAGGGTGGTAACCACCGCATACCTTGCCTTGGTCAATGTAAAAGACCATCAACTGAAAACACTCGACAATGCCCTGCATTGGCATCCTGTGTCAGATATCAAGACCATGGCCTTTGATCATCAGATGATCTTGGATACTTGTGTAGCAGCCTTGCAAAGGAAGATCCAGGAAGAGCCCATCATTTTCAATCTCTTGGAAGACAAGTTCTCGCTGCGCGACCTCCAGCAATTGTTTGAGCAAATCCTGGGCATAGCATTTGACAGGAGAAATTTCAGGAAGAAATTGTTTACAACTGGCCTGCTGAAAGATGAGAAAGAGATGGAAAAATTGGTTCGACACCGACCTGGTAAGTTGTATTCTTTTGATAGAAAAGCATACGAGCAGATCAAACGCAAATCATTTGTAGGCCTTCAATTCTAAGCATAGACCTGTCTTTCATCCAGATTTTATCGGCTTTTTGCCACTGAATTAAAAAACACAAGCTAATTTTTTATTGAAAATCAATGTGTTGCAAGGGTGTATTTGAAAAAACATCCTTTTTTGTTCGTTTTTCAACCTTCTTTCTGCTAACTTTGCGCTCCCTTTCAAAAGAGGGGTGTTTCCCGGGATGGCGGGGACAAATTTTTAAACCCGGATGTAAATCCGAAAAATTGTACACATGAGTAAATTACATTTCACCACAAAGCATGCAAATGCAGCTTCCGTGCAACGTAAATGGCACGTTGTTGACGGGACCAATCAAACTGTGGGACGAATCTGTAGCAAGATTGCTTCAGTATTGCGCGGAAAGAACAAAGCGTATTATTCGCCCCACGTTGATTGCGGAGACTTCGTCATCGTAATCAATGCAGAGAAAGTCGTTTTCACAGGAAACAAGTTCCAGGACAAGGAATACCAGCACGTTACTGGCTATCCTGGTGGACAGAAGATTGAGATTGCCAAGGATTTGATCAAGCGTCGTCCTGAGCAGATCGTTGAAAGGGCCGTAAAAGGGATGCTTCCCAAGAACAGGCTTGGTCGCCAAATGTACAAGAAGTTGTTCGTTTACGCAGGTGGAGAGCATCCTCATACTGCACAACAACCAACTCCTTTCAAATTCTAATTTTCAAAACGATTTCAAATAAAGAATAATGGAAAAACAAAAAAACGGACTTGGTCGTAGAAAGGAAGCTGTTACCAGGGTATTCCTCAGCAAGGGGGATGGTAACATCATCGTAAACGACCTTGATTACAAGGCATATTTTCCTCAGATTTATCTTCAGAACCAGGTGGAACTTCCCATCACTGTTGTTGAAGGTGCCGGAAAATATGATATCAAGATCAATGCTGCAGGCGGTGGTAAAAAAGGCCAGGCTGAAGCTTCTAAATTGGGTATCTCCCGTGCGCTCATCGCTTTGAATCCTGAATTCAGGCCTGCTTTGAAAGCTGCAGGTTTGTTGAGAAGGGATCCAAGGGGTGTTGAAAGGAAGAAATTCGGTAAGAAGAAAGCACGTAGAAGCTACCAGTTCAGCAAGCGTTAACAGGATCACCAATCTAGAATCAAAAACATACATTATACAATGGAAAATAATACTACACTGCAGCAGCAACTCCTTGAAGCAGGTGTTCACTTCGGTCACCTCCGTAAGAAGTGGAATCCTAAGATGTTGCCTTACATCTATGCAGAGAAAAAAGGCATCCATATCATTGATCTGAACAAGACTGTTGAGTGCTTGCAGGAAACTGCCCTCGCTCTCAAGAACATCGCCAAAAGCGGTAAGAAGATCATGTTTGTTGGAACCAAGAAGCAAGCCAAAGAAATCGTTACCGAGTGTGCACAGAAGGTGAACATGCCTTTTGTTACTGAGCGCTGGTTGGGTGGTATGTTGACCAACTTCAACACCGTTCGCAAGTCGGTAAAGAAAATGCAGAGCATTGAAAAAATGCTTGCTGATGGCAGCTTCGACAACATCACCAAGAAAGAGCGTCTTCAATTGTCTCGCGACAAGGATAAGATGGAAAAAGTATTGGGTGGTATCGCTCAATTGGGTCGTGTACCTGCGGCTTTGTTCATCATTGACATCGGTCATGAGCATATTGCCATGGCAGAAGCCAAGCGTTTGGGCATCACCACATTCGGTATGGTTGATACCAATTGTGATCCAAACAAGGTTGACTTCCCTGTACCTTCCAATGACGATGCAACCAAATCCATCGCCATTATCACCAACTATATCACTGCAGCCATTGCTGAAGGATTGGCTGAGCGTCAGGCTGAGAAGTCTGATGACAGCGAAGAAGGTGATGATTCAGGCGAAAATGCATTGAAGTTCTCAGTAGATGAGGAAGGAGATGCAGATGGTGGCAGAAGGAGCAAACCTGGTGCACCCAAGCGCAGGGTTCCTGCAGCAGGTGGTGGCGGAAGGAAGCCAGCCCAGAAAAAGTAATCAAACCATACATTCACTTAAATATCGTGTCTTGGATCAGCAATGGTTTCAAGACCGGAGGATAAATATGTCAGAAGTAACAATAACGGCAGCTGAAATCAACAAGCTGCGTCAAATGACGGGTGCAGGCATGATGGATTGTCGCAAGGCACTTACTGAAAACAATGGAGACATTGAAGCTGCGATCGACTGGTTGAGGAAAAAAGGCCAGAAAGTTGCAGCACTCAGGGGAGACCGTGATGCAAAAGAAGGTGTTGTGCTTGCCAAAACAACTGCAGACAACAAAACCGGCATCACTTTGTGCCTGAGCTGCGAAACTGATTTCGTTAGCAAAAACGATGATTTTATCGCATTCGCCCAAAGCATCATGGATGCAGCCATTGCCAACAATGTGACTTCAGCTGAAGAGTTGAATGCACAGGAAATCAATGGTGCCAAGATTGCTGATCTTGTGAACGACAAGCTTGCCAGCATTGGTGAGAAGATTGGTGTTTCCAAGTTTGAGCGCATTGATGCTGAGTTCGTATCATCATATATCCACGGTGCAAACAGGATGGGTGTATTGGTTGGTTTGAACGAGGCACAAGCTGAAGTAGGCAAGGATATTGCCATGCAGATTGCTGCCATGAATCCAGTTGCCATCGATTCATCTTCAGTTTCTGCTGAAGTGATTGAAAGAGAAAAAGGTGTTATCCTTGAGTTGATCAAGAATGATCCTAAAATGGCAGGAAAGCCAGACGAAATGATCTCCAAGATCGCTGAAGGAAAGCTGAATGCCTTCTACAAAGAAAGCACATTGCTTGCCCAGGCTTTTGTAAAGGACGGCGGCATGTCTGTCGGAGATTATCTTAAGTCTAAAGGCGCTGACCTGAAGGTTGTTTCCTTCAAGCGTGTAGCACTCGGTTAATACAATCGACCATCGAATATAGAAAAGGGCCTTCATCATGAAGGCCCTTTTTGTATCTTTGCACCATGCAACCCATATACAAAAGAATACTGCTGAAATTATCCGGAGAGTCCCTCGTTGGAGACAACGGATTTGGTATTGATCCCACCATGATCAACCGCTATGCCAAGGAAATCAAAAGTGTTGTGGACCTTGGCGTTGAAGTGGCCATCGTTATTGGCGGTGGCAACATCTACCGGGGAATGAATGAATCGGAAACCGGTATCGAACGTGCCCATGGAGATTATATGGGTATGTTGGCTACCGTCATCAATGGTATGGCCATTCAGGCCATGCTGGAGAAACAAGGGATGTATACCCGTTTGTTGACAGCCATCAAAATGGAACAGGTGGCAGAGCCCTATATCAGGAGAAGGGCCATCAGGCACCTCGAAAAAAACAGGATTGTGATTTTCGGAGGTGGTACGGG
>CAITQQ010000032.1 GCA_903894575.1 uncultured bacterium | reverse complement strand
GTTTTCAAGAACGTCGATGGCATCAAGTTCCTCAACCACCAGGGTGGTTGTGGCGGTACAAGACAGGATTCTGCCATCCTCGAAAATTTGCTGGCTGCCTATGCCGACCATCCCAACGTAGGAGGGATAACTGTGTTGAGTTTGGGATGCCAGCATCTTCAGGTGGGCACTTTTGTTGATACCATCAAAAAGCGCAATCCTGGGTTTGATAAACCCATTCATATTTTTGAACAACAGGGTCCGATGAGTGAAGAGGAATTGGTGAAGAACGCTATTCTCTCCACCTTCAAGGGATTGATCACCATCAATCAACAGGAAAGAAAACCTGCTGGGCTGGATAAACTAACAGTGGGTGTGAAATGCGGTGGCAGCGATGGTTTCAGCGGTATTTCTGCCAATCCTGCGGTTGGATATTTTTCTGACCTGCTGGTGGCACTCAATGGTAAAATTTTGTTGGCAGAGTTTCCTGAACTCTGTGGTGCTGAGCAGGAATTGATCGACAGGAGTGTCAACAAAGCAACCGCAGAAAAATTCATCAAATTGATGGACGAATACAGCGCACAGGCCATTCAGGCTGGTTCAGGCTTTCACATGAATCCTTCCCCAGGAAACATTCGCGACGGCTTGATCACTGATGCCATCAAGAGTGCAGGCGCTTGCAAGAAGGGCGGTACAGCACCTGTGGTGGATGTGCTTGATTATACAGAGCCTGCAACAAAACCAGGGCTGAGTTTGGTTTGTACACCAGGAAATGATGTTGAAGCAACAACAGGAAAAGCTGCCTCTGGAGCAACCTTGATTTTGTTTACAACCGGCCTGGGAACGCCCACAGGAAACCCGGTATGCCCTACCATTAAAGTGGCCACCAATTCAACGCTTGCCAAACGCATGGCGGACATCATAGATATTGATTGTGGACCTATTGTGGAAGGTGAAAAAACCATTGAAGAAATGGGCGAGGAAATCATGGAATATTGCATCAAAGCCGCCAGTGGCGATGTGGTCCCCAAAGCAGTACAGCTCAACCAGGATGATTTCATTCCCTGGAAACGCGGCGTTTCTCTATAATCATCTTCAACCCCTTCAACCTCTTCAACCCCTTCAACTTCTCTCAACATGAACATCCTCTCCGCCTTCAACCTATCAGGAAAAACAGCGCTCGTAACCGGTTGCAACCGTGGAATCGGTATGGGCATGGCCGTTGGTCTTGCAGAAGCCGGTGCTGACATCATCGGCGTAAGCGCTTCACTCGCTCCAGGCAGTGAGGTGGAAAAGCAGGTAACTGCATTGGGCAGAACATTTCAATCTTATCAGGCTGATTTTTCCAGCCGTGAAAGCATTTATGCTTTTCTTGGTCAGTTGAATGCTGTTGGAATCGTGCCGGACATTTTGGTAAACAATGCTGGTACCATCATGCGCAATCCTGCTGCTGAACACAGTGATGAGTACTGGGACCGTGTCATCAACATCAACCTGGATGCACAGTTCATCATGTCCAGAGAGATTGGTAAAAAAATGATTGAAAGAGGATCGGGAAAAATAATTTTTACCTGTTCATTGCTCTCCTTCCAGGGGGGCATCAATGTTCCGGGCTATGCAGCCAGCAAAGGAGCCCTGTCCAGCCTGGTCAAAGCTTTAGCCAATGAGTGGGCTTCAAAAGGCGTGAATGTAAATGGTATTGCACCCGGTTATATCGCCACTGACAACACAGAAGCACTCAGGAATGATCCAGAACGCAGCAAATCTATTCTGGATAGGATCCCCGCCAAACGCTGGGGTGAACCCGAAGATTTCAAGGGAGCCATCGTCTATCTGGCTTCAGCAGCAAGCAGCTATGTCCACGGAGAAATTCTCACCGTAGATGGCGGCTGGATGGGCCGTTAGTATTACAATAAGCAATAAAAAAAGCGCTGATTTTTTGTCAGCGCTTTTTTATTTTATCAAGAAGTTTATGTGTTTCCCTTCAACCCCTTCAACCCCTTCAACCCCCTCAACCTCTTTAACTATTCCTATTGATGCAATTCAGATCCTCAAAGGCCACTTTCAACCTTGACATGAAAGTCTCTTCGCCTTTACGCAACCAGACCCTTGGATCGTAATATTTCTTGTTGGGCTTTTCAGCGCCCTCAGGATTGCCCAATTGTGCCTGTAGATAGGCTTCGTTCTTTTTGTAATTGTTCAAAACACCTTCCCAGAAAGCCCATTGAAGATCAGTGTCGATGTTCATTTTGATGGCACCATAGCTGATGGCTTCCCTGATCTGGTGCTGGGGTGAACCGCTTCCACCATGGAACACAAAGAATACTGGCTTGTCACCGGTATTGAATGTTTTCTGGATATAATCCTGTGAATTTTTCAAAATTTCTGGACGCAGTTGAACATTGCCTGGGCTGTATACGCCATGAACATTGCCAAAAGCTGCGGCCACAGTAAACAGTTCACCAACTTTTCCCAATTCAGTGTATGCATGAGCAACATGCTGAGGCTGTGTATAGAGTTTGTCGTTCTCAACATCGGAATTGTCTACACCATCTTCTTCACCACCAGTAACACCGAGTTCAATTTCAATACCCATTCCCAATGGAGCCATGCGCTTGAAGTATTCTACAGAAGTGGCGATATTCTCTTCCAACG
>CAITQQ010000031.1 GCA_903894575.1 uncultured bacterium | reverse complement strand
GATGGGTCTGGGTTTAACCCCTTTCGTCAACCACATTATATGCTGCTCAACCTTGCCATGGGTGGCATGAATGGAGGTGATCCATCTGAAACGACCTTTCCAAACCGCTTTGAGATTGACTATGTGAGGGTGTACCAGAAATAAAAAAGACAATCCGTTTGAGAATTGTCTTTTTTGCAGGAGTGTGGCCTCGCCTGGAATCGAACCGGGATCTGGAGCTTCGGAGACTCTTATACTATCCATTGTACTACGAGGCCGGGGGCGGCAAAGTTAATTCACTTCAAATGAAAATCGGTGATCCCCTTTGGACTTTGTGTTATTTCTCGTCAGAATGACCCTTGTAATCTTTTTCCCATCCCATTTTTTGTCGAAACTTTCATATTCCATTCCCTCAAAAGAAGGTATTTCTGTTGTTACCGTCCATTTTTTCGCGTCATAATCCATTGCCAACTTGTTTCCTTTGGCATCACTGAACAAAACCTTTCCGGGAACATTGGTATCAACAGCACAGACAGTCATGAATACTTCTTGCAATGAAACGGGGTTGGCTTTGAACTGGTAATCCTCATTGATTTCCACCGTTTCCTTTGCCCTGTTGAGCCTCACGGTCCTGTTCCAGCGTTCAATGCCTGCACTGTCGGGATACGCCGATGCAATATCCATGGTAAGCGATGATTCCTTTTCGTTGATCAGGCTCTTGACAGATTTCGCTTCAAACTCACGTCCGGCCTGTTGTCCAACCCCATTGATAATAGGAAGATTGTGGTACTGTGATTGGGTGAACCAGAGTTCATAGCGCTGGCTTGAAAATGTTCTGGCCGTATAATTGCCACGGCCTGCATCGATGATCATGGGTTCTCCTTTCACATAGATGATGAAATCACCCACATCGTTGTGGTTATGGCTTTCTGCATTGTGGCCTCCGTGGGTGGCCAGGAACAATCCTTTCTCCGTTCTTGCCGTCAGGATTTGAATATCGCTGATCCAGGCACTGGCAGGGTCCTTGAATTTACTTGGGCTTGCATCAATATTTTTGAGGTTGAGCAGGGAGCCGAGGTGGCGCATCCTCATACCCGTCGAACCACCAGGCTTGGAGGGATAGTTTTGCTGTGCCCATTTTCCGAACTCCATCATGGTGGTATCATTGATGTCCTTTCCAAAGCGGTAGAGCAACATGCCGCTGGGTGTTAGTGTTGGATCGGCATCAGCAAAATTCACAAAATAATTTCCATCGATATGGGTGTTGGTGATATAGGTCGCCATTTTTTTGATGAGTTCATTGCCATAAATATTGATGGCCCCACCTGACGCGTTGTGCAGCAACTCAAGGCAATCGTATACGCTGGCACCTGCAGCAAACCAATAGCTTGGGCCTTCATCACAGCCACCATCATCGCCCAAACTGTTCAGGTAGGCATCCAGTCCCTTCATGGCAGCATGGGTCATGGTAACCCTTCTGACTTCATTCCGCTCCAGCATCAGGCTGCTGAGGATCCAGTTCGACATGATCCATGGGTTCCAGTTGTTCACGGGTATTGTTCTGCTCATCCACTTGTAACCGTCGCCATATTTCAACATTGGTGTAAACAGCCTTCTGTCCGTTTCATGGTAGATGCGTTTCCTGATCAATGGGTTGATCTTGTCCAGTTTATCTCCCACGAAATAATCTGCCATGGCCATTACAGCTGCCGTTTCTGCCGCAAAAAGGTCCACTGCAGGACGCTCCACATCAGGCAATCCGGTTCCGCCGATATGTGCCGGCACACCCCAAAAACTTTCTTCACAGATTGACCAGATGCCATTGAAGATGGCTTCCGTAAAACGACCCTTGTCTTCAATGCTTTCTGCAAGCACCATGTACATCAACACTTCCCTTTTTTTGAAAGAAATGCCAGAATGCCTGAGCCTGTCGCCGGTTCGTTTGAAGTCCATGGAAACCGATCCGCTGATGGGCTCAAATTTGTAGGACATGACGCTGGAAGCGCCGTCCACAATGCCTTTCAGCATGCTGTCAGGAACTGCATCCTTCCATTGTTTTGGGGTCAAAGGATAAGGTTTCCATTTGTCTTTGGGGATGATGGATGCAACAACCTTTTCTGGCGAATAGGTGGTAGCCAGGATGTTGCGTTGCGTTACCTGTGCAGTACCCGACAATGCAAAAAGAAGAAGAAAGCTGCTGATGATGCCTGTTGGTTTCATGTAGTTGTTTTATTGTTGCGTTATGTTGAAGGGTGCAAACCCAGATCCTTTATAGCCACTGTGTTCAATGATAAAGCTTCTTCCAGCCAGGGG
>CAITQQ010000030.1 GCA_903894575.1 uncultured bacterium | reverse complement strand
GAAATTGAAGGGTTGAACTTTTTGTATTTTTGAGGGGATAAAATCCAAATGACCTGAAATAATAGTGCACCAATGAAAGTCCATAAAATATCATTCCAGTCAAATCTTAGCTTACCTGACATTTGAGCAAATTCCCATCCAACTAATCCTATGACCGAAATTACAACAAATGTTTTTCAATCATTTCCTCAAAACTCAAACCGGAATCATTGAAATAAATATTGGTATGAAACTTTTCCAGATAGGCAAGCAAACGAATTAATTCTTTTTTTTCGGTTTCGGATAGGTTTCCTGATTTTAATTTTAGATCTGACACCGATTGCTGAAAGAAATTTTCCCTTGTACGTTTTCCTTTGGCAGTAAGTTTTACCCTGCGTACTCTTTTATCCTGCTTGTCTGTTACTTCTTCAATAAGTCCTGCATCAATCATCCTTTTCATCATCTGAGTACCAGTGTTTATTTCTGTAATGGTATCGGCATACACTTTGGTTTTGGACGGAGTACCAATTTTATTAATTGAGATAAGAAAAAAATATTCATCCATTGAAGTAAGTCCATTCGCTTGTAAAGTTTCCTTGGCATACCAGCGAAACATCTTACTAAGCCGATGCGTAAGCCAAACAAGCATTCTGTTGTCATCACCCGTATTGGCAACACCGGCAGGGTGGGCATTTAGCCTTCTGTTTAGCCAAACGCTGAATGCTGAGACATTATCGCTGCCAGTTTCGTTATGAAACTCAGCAAAGAGGTTCACTACTTCTATTACTTTTTTCCCATCCACAATCAAAATTACTTTATGAACTGCAAAAATACATTACTTTTATTACAAAGTATATAATTTATTTTTACTTTTTAATTAAACCTTTAAACTCTATACCTGTCTATTGTAAAAACCATTCAAAATGAAAAAAACAATGATTGTACTGCTTTTGCCATGTCTTCTTTGCTGCAAAAAAAAATTAACCGATACAATCGGTATGAACCTAGCACCAACCATCATTTCTTTTACTCCCACAACAGCCGCCACAGGAACAACAGTAACGATAACCGGTACAAATTTTGCCGGAACAACAGCCGTAAGTTTTGGCGGCACAGCTGCATCGTCATTTACAGTGGTAAATGCAACTACAATTACGGCAGTAGTCGGGGCAGGTGCATCGGGCAGTGTAAGTGTTACTTCAACCAACGGTACTGCTACTTTACCTGGCTTTACTTATACCTCCACTCCTGCTGCAACTGGCATTGCTTTTGGCATTGGCGGGGCAGCCGGTAATGATTATGGGAAAGATATTGCAGTAGATGCATCGGGGAATATGGTATTGGCTTCCTATTTCTATGGCACAGTGGATTTTGATCCGGCAATTGGAATTAATAACCGAGTATCTGTTGGTGCTGCTGATGTGGGCATCAGCAAATACAATTCAACTGGTCAGTTGCAATGGGCTGTTAGTTTTGGCAGCACCGGAGTAGATATACCACATAGCGTTACCACAGATGCATCCGGCAATATTTATGTTGCTGGCTATTATTCAGGTACCTGCGACTTTGATCCAGGTCCGGGAAATACCACTATTACCGGAACAGGCGGTACCGGCGAAGCGGCAAGAGATGGGTTCGTTGCAAAATTTAATGCAAATGGAATTTTTCAATGGGTAAAAACTTATGCTAATGTTGGTACAGAAGAAAATTGTTTTGGTTTGGATGCTGATGATGCAGGAAGCGTTTATGTTACCGGTGTTTTTCAGGGTACAGTTTCTTTTGATAGTTATACTTTAACCAGTAATGGTGTTCAGGATATTGTATTAGCAAAACTGAATGCCACAAATGGCAATACGATTTGGGCATACGGTTTAGGCAGTGCCGGACAGGATGAAGGCTCTGCAGTAGAGATTGACAAAACAGGGAATATTATATTCACCGGTTATTTTTCGCAATCATTTGATGCCGACCCTTCAGCAAATACTTCAAATTTAACCAGTGCAGGAAGTTTTGATACGTATTTTATTAAGTTCAATGCCGCAGGTAATTTATTGGGGGCTTATAAATTTGGCGGAAGTGGTGCGGATATAGTAGCACCCGGTGGCATTGCCATTGACAACGGCAATAATATTTATATCTGCGGGAACTTTACAGGCACCTCCAATTTTGGTGGTGCCACAAAAACAAGTAATGGAGGGCAGGATTTCTTTGTTGCAAAATTTAATAATAATGGTGCCTATCAATCATATATCAGTGCCGGTGGAATAAATGGCGACCAATGTCATAGGCTGGCTGTTGATGTATCTGGTAATATCTATATCACAGGATGGTTTAGAAGTACAACAGATTTTGGCAATAGTAAAATATTAACTGCCTTAGCTTCCGGGGGAGGGCATGATATTTATTTTGCTAAATATTCGGCAACTGGTGTTTGCCAATGGGTACACAGGGCTGGTGGTTCTGTAAGTGGTGCTGACGAATTAAGCCTTGGAACTACTGTTGATTTTCTTGGTTCTGATAAAATTGTATTCGGAGGAAGATTTCAAGGCAGTGATGATTTTGATCCTGACCCAACTAGCACAAAAACACTTAGCAGCAATGGTATGGGAGATATTTGGTTAGGCATTTATAATACATCAAATGGATATCTTTTTAAATAAAAAAAATAAAACAACTTATTATGAAAAAATCTACTTTGAAGAAAACAAAGATGCAGCTATTTCACTACATGAACCAATTCGGGTTTTAATGAATGCCAGCAAGGTTTTGAGTAGTGATAAAAAAGAAAAGGAGGTCAAAATTGACCTCCTTCCCACTTTGGCTCCCCTTACAGACGAAAGATGCAACTATAATGCGATGATTGAGTATGTGACTATTAGGAAATTGAAGGGTTGAACTTCGTGTAATTTTACAAGAATGACTTAATTACATCTCTGAAAATCAAGACGAGAAATACAAGTACACCCACGATGACTTCATTTCGGTACTTTTTAAGGAATTGAGCTAGCTTATTATTCATAAAAGATAAAAAAGGTTACACTATAAAAGTATAACCTTTTTATCATTATTG
>CAITQQ010000029.1 GCA_903894575.1 uncultured bacterium | reverse complement strand
TTTGTGAAATTTGCTGTCAACTTATCAAACAAGTTCTATGAAACGTATTTTATCAATGATTGTGCTGCTGGCCTGCTGTATCCTGCAAGGATGTGTCAAAGACCAGATCATGACCCGGACAACGGTGTATCGTCCGGAATACAAAACCAAGGAAGAGGTCAGGGCAAACATCAAAAGCAGCAGTCCCATTGAACTCACTGCGCCTGGAAAACTATTTTACAAGGATGGCTATGTATTCCTTAATGAACTGAACAAGGGAGTGCACATCATCGATGTAAAAAATCCTGCTTCACCCACCAATATTGCATTTGTCCATGTTCCTGGTGCTGTTGATCTTGCCGTAAGAGGCAATATCCTCTATGCTGACATGTACACTGACCTGGTGGCCATAGACATCACCAATCCCAAGGCAGTACAGTTAAAAACTGTTGTGCCTGGAGTATTCCCAGAGCGTTATTATTCTTCTTTTATTCCTGACAAGGATATGGTGATCACAGAATGGATTGCTGTTGATACTGTTTTGAAGCACGATGAAGTCATCCATTGGGGAATGATGAAATCGGATGTGCTGATGACCATGTCTGCATCATCCCCTTCGTCTTCCGGCGTTTCCAATGGAACGGGTGGTAGCATGGCAAGGTTTGCCTTGAGTGATGACAGGATGTATACTGTTGATTATTCCAAACTGAAAGTATTCAATACCGCCATACCGGAAAAGCCCGTCTTTATCAAAGAATTGAGCGCCGGCGGCTGGGACATTGAAACGATTTTCCCTTTCGGGAAAAACCTGTTTCTGGGATCCATGACAGGCATGCATATTTTTGATATCACTTCAAAAGACAACCCTTTCAGGACAGGCTCTTTCACGCATGCACGTGTATGTGATCCGGTGATCAGTGATGGCAAGAATGCTTTTGTGACCTTACGAAATGGTACGAAATGTGCCGGCTATATCAACCAGTTGGATGTAGTGGACATCTCAGATCTTTCCAAGCCCAAGCTGTTGAAGTCTTACCCTTTGACAAACCCTCACGGTCTCTCAAAAGAGGGAGATATTTTGATCATTTGTGAAGGAGCAGATGGTGTTAAGTTTTTCAATGCTGCAGATGTGAACAATATCAAACAGCTGGCCCATGTAAAAGGGATGAATGCATTTGATGTCATTGCATTGGGAAAGGTTGCCATGGTTTCTGCTGCAGATGCCCTCTATCTCATTGATTTTTCCATTCCTTCCAATCCGGTGGTAAAGGGAAGCGTAAGCATTAAAAAATAAACATGGCAAACAGGATGATTCGGTATTCCTTGATCTTGGCCATGCTGGGATCAGGTGCAGTAAAGGCACAACAAAATAACTGGAAACCATGGGTATTGCCTGAGGCAGGAAAGCTGATTGCTGCTGCTGATTTTTCAACCGATTACCGACTCCATCTGGGTCTTGAAAAAAAAGGGCTCATGTTGGGCTTGGGAGGGGCCATTGATCAATACAGGTTCCAATCCTATCCAGTTTATTTGCAGGCAAGAAAGTCATTGGTATTCAGGAAAGTGAATGGTTTCCTATTTTCAAGCCTGGGATACAACCTGAAATCCGGTACCGAAACCGTCTCCAATTGGAGTGGTTGGTGGTTGCCTTCAACAAAGGAGGTCTCCTATCGTGGCGGTGCATACGCCGAATTGGGACTGGGTCATGTTGTAAAAATTCTGAAAAAACAAAGACTTCATCTTTCTGTTTCCTGGGTGATGAAATCCGTAGAAGAAAGCTATGCATCAAGCATTTGGAATCCGGCGGATCAGATCCCTAAAACCATTACCAATAGCGTGAAGTATAACCTACACCGAACAGCGCTGAGGGTAGGTTGGAAATTCTAGCCATAAAAAAAGGGGTTGAACATTCAACCCCTTTTTTATACTTTTCAAACTGCTTATTTCTTGTTGAATGTGTAACGGAGCAGCAACTCATGGCCATTGGCACCACCATCAAAGGTGCTGATAGGGTTGATATAGCTATCATATCCATAACCAAGGGAGAAATTTTTGTTGATGTTCACGCCTGCTGAAAGCATGTAGCTTTGCCTTGAACGGATACCAAGTCCCCACCAAAACAATTCACGCTCAACCCTTGCACCTGCCTGAAATTCTGCAGCACTGGTGCTGGGCAAATAAATGAGGAGCATGTTGGGAATGATCGTCGTTCCGCCACCCACATCAATCCTGTAGTTGGTATGGAGATAAAAGTGCCTGTACAGGCGACCCTGAGCAGACGGTGTTTGTGATCCTGTATAAAAATCAAGCTTGGATTGAATCAATTGTGCGACGGAGATACCAACCTGTAATTTTTCGTTGGTGAAAGCCAATCCTAAACCAGCATCAAACTTGGTTCTTGTTTCAGCTCCTGCAAGAATGGGGTCATTGCCCAGTGTGAGGCCAAGCTTATTTTTATCAATGCCAAACTGGAACAACCTTGTTTCAATACCGATTGAAAACTTACCAGAACCATCAGACAAGGGAAGATGTTTCGCAAAAGAGAACTGTGCACCTGTTCTGGAAGTCGGGCCTGTTACATCACTGTAAATATATCCGCCCAAACCAATCAATTTGTCAGGAACGGCAAATGATCCAAACACATTGGTGGTTTTTGGACTGCCCGTGATGCCACTCCATTGTGAGCGGTAGCTTGCTCCAACAAAGTTGGATGATTGCATGCCTGCCATGGCCGGATTGTGCAATACTCCCTGAACATCGTAGAGGGAAGAAGTTTGCAACTGTTGTCCAGATGCAGAGGTAAAGACAATGGATAGCGCAATGAGGTATATGTATTTTTTCATGTTCTGTCTTTTGAATTATCTTAAAATGGTTACATCTCCTTTTGTCTGGAATGTCTTTCCGCTAACCAGGTCATAGGTGATGACATAATAGTATGTTCCATCAGGAATGGGTTTGCCATCGTTTGTTCCTTCCCAGTTGTTCTGGTAGTTGTCATTCCTGAAGACCAATTGTCCGTAACGATTGAAAACCTTTACAGCAATGGATTTGGCACAAGCCCCACCATTGGTTACCAGCCACTTGTCGTTCTGTCCATCACCATTTGGCGTGAAGGCATTTTTCACTGCGATACAATAAGGCGCAACAGTAACCAATACATCATCACTTCCAGAACAACCTGTTGCATCGTCTACAACAGTGAGTTTATAGGTAGTGGTTGTTGGCGGGTTTACATATGTAGTGAGAGACAATGCACCAGACGTGATGTAAATGGCAGGAGTCCATGCGATTGATTTTGGTGTAGCTGATGTAGAGCCCAACAGTCCTATTTCATCACCGGCAACAATCACCTTATCAGGTCCTGCATTGACGGTTGGAGAAGGAAGTGTAGCCACAACAACTGTTTTTGTGATGGATTCACAGGCATTGTCCCTGATGATAACGGTATTGTTCCCAGCTGCAGCGCCGGTCAATACATTGGATGATTGGAATGCACCACCATTCAGGCTATAGCTGTAAGGGGCAATACCACCCATTGCGGTTACCGTGATGGTTCCATTGTTGATATTGGAACATGATGGCGTTGAAGTTTCTGTAGTTGAAACTTTCAAGAGTGTTGTATCACCAAACTCCATCAAAGGTGCGCCACT
>CAITQQ010000028.1 GCA_903894575.1 uncultured bacterium | reverse complement strand
GCCCTGGGATTGTCCAGTTGGATCAAACCAAACCCAAAGCTTGGCGACGCTGGAAGGATCGGCATCATTGGGCTCGATACCTCACACAGCATCGCCTTCACCAAAGCATTGAACACAGGCAATCCGCCTGATAAATACAAGGGATTTCGCATCGTTGCTGCCTACCCCAATGGCAGCGCAGACATCGAGTCATCCACCAAAAGAATCCCCGGCTATATTGAGGAAGTGAAGAAAATGGGCGTGGAGATTGTTGACTCGATCGCTGATCTCCTAAAGAAAGTTGATTTCATTCTGCTGGAAACCAACGATGGCAGACCACACCTGCAACAGGCACTGGAGGTGATGAAAACAGGCAAACCCCTCTTCATCGACAAGCCCGTGGCAGGCACATTGACTGATGCGATTGCCCTCTATTCAATCTCCGAAAAACTCAAGGTTCCTTTTTTCTCAAGCTCATCCCTGCGCTACATGGAATCCGCACAGGAAGCGGCTTCTGGTAAGGTCGGAAAGATACTGGGGGCCGACTGTTTCAGTCCGGCGACCCTCGAACCCACCCATCCGGATCTGTTCTGGTACGGCATCCATGGCGTTGAAACACTCTACACTGTGATGGGAACAGGCTGCCAATCCCTTACCCGCACCCAAACCGAAGGAACAGAAATAGTGGTAGGAATTTGGGATGATGGCAGGATTGGAACCTTCAGGGGCACCCGCACCGGCAAGCATGAATATGGCGGTACGGCTTACGGAGAAAAAGGACCAATAACCCTGGGACCATATAAAGGTTATGACAACCTGCTGGACAGGATCATCGCTTTTTTCAAAACAGGCAACCTGCCCATCAGTACTAAAGAAACGTTAGAGATCTATACCTTCATGGAGGCCGCCGATGAGAGCAAACGAAAGGACGGCAAATCCATTCAACTGAAAGATGTTTACGATGCCCATCTTAAAAAAGCCAACAAGATCATTCAACAATTAAACCTTCCCTCATGAGTCGTTCAAGAAGAAGTTTTATCCAGAAAACATCTGCAGCCTCTGCTGCCATTGCCTTTGGAGGCATCCTGCCCGGTTTTTCTGCAAGCCAGTACCGCAATATCCTTGGATCCAATGAAAAGATCACTGCTGCCGTGATGGGTGTCAACAGCAGGGGTTTATCGGTCAGCACCAACTTCGCTTCACAGAAAGAATGTGAACTGATGTATGTATGTGATGTCGATTCCAGGGCTTCTGACAAATGCGTGAATGCAGTGGAAAAAGTACAACAGAAAAGGCCAAAAGCAGAGGGTGATTTCAGGAAGGCCCTGGAAGACAAAAACCTTGACCTGTTGATTGTGACGGCGCCAGACCATTGGCACGCGCCAGCGGCGATGCTGGCTGTTGCAGCGGGCAAACATGTGTACCTGGAGAAACCCTGCAGCCACAATCCCAACGAGGGTGAGATGCTGGTAAAGGCTGCGGCCAAACACAATAAATTGCTTCAAATGGGCAACCAGCGCAGATCCTGGCCCAATGTGATTGCAGGCATCAAGGAGCTTCATGCAGGGGCCATCGGCAGGCCATACTATGCAAAAACTTGGTATACCAACAACAGGGAATCCATCGGCAAAGGCAAGGTTGTCGAAGTTCCCTCCTGGCTGAACTATGACCTCTGGCAAGGCCCCGCTCCCCGGATGGCATACAAGGACAACCTGATTCATTACAACTGGCATTGGTTCTGGCATTGGGGAACCGGCGAGGCCTTGAACAATGGCACGCACATGGTCGACCTTGCAAGATGGGGATTGGGTGTTGACTACCCAACCCGTGTAACTTCTGCCGGCGGTCGATATCGTTATCAGGATGACTGGGAAACACCAGACACACAGGTGATTGATCTGGAGTTCGCCAACAATACCCTCATCAGTTGGGAAGGAAGATCCTGCAATGGAAAATCCATTGAAGGCAGCTCCGTTGGTGTGATTTTTTATGGTGAAACAGGATCACTGCTGATCGAAAGCGGCAATGCTTACAAGATATTTGACATCAAGAGCAAGTTGGTAAAAGAAGTGAAGAATGACATCACAGCCAATGCCCTCGACCGAACTGGTCCTGGGATGGAACTGGATGCATTGCACATCCAAAACTTCTTTTCTGCCATCAAAAAAGGCACAGCCCTGAATTCAGATATCCTGAGCGGACACCAAAGCACCCTGCTTGTACAATTGGGAAACATCTCCCAACGCACAGGAAGGGCACTCAAGATCGATCCAAGCAACGGCAGGATCCTCAATGACAAGGAAGCCATGAAGCTATGGAGCAGGGAGTACGAAAAGGGATGGGAGCCTAAGGTTTAATTCCTCCTTTCTTTTAAACGTTAACTTCCCTAGACTCAATCAACCGAACTGCTGAATGCCATGAACGATTCTCCAACCATCAAGCAAAGACTTTATTCTCTCGATGCCCTGCGGGGATTTGACATGTTCTGGATCATCGGTGCTGAAGAAGTATTTCATTCGATGGGAACCATCACCCATCATCCTTTCTGGGAGGGGCTTTCAGCTCAATTTGAACATCCGGTCTGGAACGGATTCACGGCCTATGACCTGATTTTCCCACTATTCATTTTCCTTTCCGGGGTATCTACGCCTTATGCCATCGGTAGCGCGATAGCCGCAGGAAAATCCAAAAATGCCCTGCTCTGGAAGGTCATCAAAAGGGGGATGATCCTGGTGCTATTGGGAATCATTTACAACAATGGATTGCAGCTCAGACCCATCAGTGACATCAGGTTCATGAG
>CAITQQ010000027.1 GCA_903894575.1 uncultured bacterium | reverse complement strand
CGGTGGAAGGCCCGTCAATGCTGAGGTCTGGATCAATGAGCTGAGACTCTCCGGACTGGATGAAAAAGGTGGATGGGCCGCGGTGGGTCAGATGAACCTGCAATTGGCGGATTTGGGAACTGTCTCCATGTCGGCCAATATCCATACGGTAGGATTTGGCCAACTTGAACAAAGGGTGAACGACAGATACCGCGATGACCTCAAGCAATTTGATGTTTCCACCAACCTTCAATTGGGAAAACTGCTACCCAAAAAGCTTGGATTGGAAATTCCATTTTTTGCCAACCTATCGCAAACCATCAGTTCGCCTCAATATGATCCTTATGACAAGGACATCACCTTGAAAGACAAACTGAATATTTACAAGAACAAACGTGATTCCATCAAGGCAGATGCCGTTGATTTTACCGGTATCAAAACCTTCAACTTCACCAATGTTCGGTTCACACAACCACAGGACAAGAAAGTCCGTCTTTGGAGCATTTCCAATTTTGACTTCAGCTATTCATTTACGGAAACACAACAGCACAATCCGCTGATTGAAAACAATGAAGTGAGCAAGACGCAGGGTGGTCTTGGCTACAATTACAGTGCTCAACCAAAATACATTGAGCCCCTCAAGAAACTGATCAAGGCCCCTACCCCTTGGCTGGATTTTATCCGCAATGTAAACTTCAATCCCATGCCTTCACTGATTGGCATCAGGATGGACAGCAGAAGGCAGTTTGGTGCCATCCGTCCAAGAAATGTTGGTGGTGGAAAATTCAAGATTCCTGAAACCTATGACAAGTATTTTGTGGTAGACAGGAATTACAACATGCGTTGGGACTTGACAAAATCATTGAACCTCGATTTCAAGGCCATCAACAATTCCAGGATTGATGAGCCCATTGGCAGGATAGACTCCAAGAGCAAACGCGATTCACTGGTGCGGAATTTCATGAAGGGTGGAAGGAATACCATCTACACGCAGAACACTGACATCACCTACAACCTGCCCACCACCATGATTCCCCTGCTGGACTGGACAACGCTGAACCTGGCCTACCGCAGCAGCTACAATTGGGTGGGCGCTTCAAGACTTGCCGTCAGTCTGGGAAATACCATTCAGAACAGTGGACAAACAGGCGCTACAGCAGAATTGAACATGACGCAGTTGTATTCAAAATCAAAAACGCTTAGAAAGCTTGACGATGCCAATACTCCGGACCTTGCTCCTACAGAGACAAGTGAAGTCAGCAAGAAAAACCAGGCCCGCATCAAGAAATTAAAAACCAAACTCAGCAAGCTTACGGCAAGGTTCAAGAAAAAGAAAAGTCCTTCTGAAAAAGACATCATTGCCAACAAATCATCCGTTGAGAAATTGGAAAAAAGGATCGCTGACCTCAATGTGCCTGAAAAAACAAAGGCTGTTGCTGCATTATCAGCACCTGTGAAAACAGCATTGAAGGTGCTTACTGCAGTCAAAAGGGTTGGAGCAACATACAATGAAGGAGGCACCACATTCCTCCCTGGCTATACCGATAGCACACGATTCTTTGGACAGAATTTCAGCAGCATGACACCGGGCATCGGATTCACCATGGGCAAACAACCCGACCAGGCTTGGTTGCAGGACATTGCCAAAAAAGGACTGATCACAAAGGACCCCATGCTGAACAACCTGTTCTTGCAGAACTATGAACAAAAGCTCAATGTAACTGCACAAGTAGAGCCATTCAGGGATTTCCTTGTTGACCTGAACCTCGACAGAAACCTATCTAAAAATTACTCCACCCTTTTTAAGGATACTGTGGGCACCGGAAAGTTCAATGCCCTGAACCCCTATTCTGGCGGCGGTTTCAGCATCAGCTATATTTCATTCCAAACACTTTTTGCCAAATTCGACCCCAACAATACCAGTGAAACTTTCAAGAAATTTGAAAGCAACAGGATTGTTCTTTCAAAAAGATTGGGAGAGAAAAATCCGTATAGCAAAACTCCCGGTGCGGATGGTTATTACAAAGGATATGGCAGGTATGCACAAGACGTCATCGTGCCGGCATTTCTGGCTGCCTACACCAACAAAGATCCCAATAGCATTACGCTACTGAACACAGGAGAGAGTGGGTCTGTAAAAACCAATCCTTTCAAGGGCTACATGCCAAAACCGAATTGGAGATTGACCTACAATGGCTTGAGCAGGATAGAATCTTTGCAGCAATACCTGAGCAATTTCACCATCACACATGGCTACAACTCCACGCTGAGCATGAACAGTTTCAATTCAGCTCTCTTGTTCCAGGATACCTTGTTGTATGGATTCCCCTCCTTCATTGATACCGTTTCTGGAAATTATATTCCTTATTTCCTTGTTCCCAATCTCTTGATCTCTGAACAGTTTGCACCTTTGATTGGTATTGATTTCTCAACACCAGGCCAACTTTCAGGAAGATTTGAATACAGAAAATCCAGACAGCTCAGCATGAGCCTTGTTGACTTTCAATTGAGTGAAGTACATTCTACCGAAATCACTTTTGGCATGCGGTGGAGAAAACGTGGATTCCCATTGCCTTTCAAGGTAAAGATTGGTAAAGGGGATGCCAGCAGCAAGCTTGACAATGACATTACTTTTGCACTGGACTTCAGTGTGCGGGATGATATCAACTCCAACTCAAGACTGGATCAATCCAATGCATTTGCCACCGGTGGACAAAGGGTTGTCAGCATTCGACCCACCATCGATTATGTATTGAGCAACAGGGTCAATATCCAACTCTATTTTGACCAAAGAAAGTTGAATCCATATGTATCCAACTCTGCACCATCTGTCAACACAAGAGGCGGTGTACAGATCAGGATTTCACTGGCGCAGTAAGATTTTTGAGTGATGCAATGATCTTTTGTGAACACATTATCTGATAAGGGTTGACTCCCCTTTTCTAAACACGGGGCTGCCCAAATAATCTACACCCAATGCATGCCAGACAAAAGATTCATTGCCCTGGTCGCGGCCTTTGTACACACCATTCCAGCCACGGCCTATCTCTTCTGTGCTGAACACCAACTCGCCATAACGGTTGTACACCTTGAAGTACACAATCTTGGCAATCCCCACAGTAATCGGCATCAGCCTGTCGTTCAGGCCATCATCATTCGGCGTAAAGGCTGTAGGAACAAAAATCTCAGGTGGTGTTTTGTAAACTTTCACCTTCACCGTATCATAAGCAAAACATCCCT
>CAITQQ010000026.1 GCA_903894575.1 uncultured bacterium | reverse complement strand
CGACAATACTTCAAATGCGGTCTCGGCCATCCTGTTTCCCTTGTTGTCCAACAAGGGATTGATTTCTGTGAATTCTATGCAACCAACCTTCCCGCTGTCCATCAATACATCAATGATATTGATGATCTCCATGGGATAAAAACCAGTAGGGACAGGCGTTCCAGTGCCATAAGATATGCTGTCACAGTCCATGGAGTCTACATCAAATGAAATGTAGATGGAATCACAATCCTTCAATTGTTCCAGGCATGCTTCCACACAGGCTGAAATTTTTTTCTCCCGCATCTCATCAACCCTATAATGCCGCATCCCTTCTTGATGGATCAATGCTCCTTCAGCGGGCTCAAAATCACGCAAACCAAAATAAACCAAATGCTCAGGCAGGAGCTTGGGCCCTTCAATCCCAATGTTTTTGATCTTACTCCAAAAATATTCGGTTGCCGCTTCAATGGAATTGAGTTGATGGTCAAGATTGTCCAACCCCATTACTGCAGCAAGGGGCATGCCGTGGATGTTTCCGGAAGGGGATGTATAAGGAGAATGAATGTCAGCATGTGCATCCAACCAGATGACACCAAGGGTATGATGCGGATTGGCTGCTTTTATACCGCTGATGGTGCCCAGCGCAGACGAATGGTCTCCTGACAATACAATCGGGAAATGAATTGTTTTGATTGAAGCACGAACAGCATCAGCCACCCGTTCACACTGTTCAAAAACATGTTCGATACGTTTGGCAAATGGATTGGTGTTTTTGTTGTAGATGCTTTCATTGTGCGTCTCCACATCAACATGTTCATGGCGATGAAAAAAATCATCCCCCTTGTTGATAGCGGCAATTTCCATGGCATCGATTCCCATATCAGAACCCCTGGTGCCGGCGCCTATGTCGGACCTGTTCTTGATGAGTTGAATGTTCATGGCACAAAATTAGTTGGGAACTGCGTTCGCTGATATTTTATCAGATGATTTTGCTGTTAATTTTTTTTAAAAATGCGATGCCATATAAAACAAAGAGGCTTGGTGATTTATCCTTATTTTCATGGGCAATAGAACAAAAAATTTGAAGCCGTTTTTCATTAGATGCCTGAGCGCCATATTGGTGTTGATCTGGGGAACAACCCTGTCAGTTGGGCAAATCCCAAGCGAACAAAACAATCGCGTGAGCATTGCATTTTTCCCTGAAGGAGGGAAACTCATCACCGGTGAATCCTGTGTGATTGGCTTCAAGGCCACAACAGCAAAGGGAGAACCGATTGCTGTTCGTTGCAACATTGTAGACGATAAAAAAAATATATACGGAGAAGCCATGGCTTTTCATGAAGGAAGAGGATCCTTTGAAATCATACCTGAGGAAGGATACCAATATTTTTTAACCTGTCGATTGGACAGCACAGAGCAATCTTTTCCTTTGCCTCCCCATACGCCAAAAGGATTGGCACTGAAGCTGAGTCAGCATCCGCAGGGATTTCAATTTGAAATGGCCAACCATGCGGAAGTCATGGAAGAACAACCTGCATCGATCATTGGTGAAATGAATGGGCGAACCGTATTCAAGATTGAAGTACCCATGGGAAAGCAAAACTTTCGGGGTGTCATTTCAACAACATCTGCTTCAATTTTGTCTGGCATCATGAAAGTTGCTGTCTTGAATAAGGAAAACAAGGCGATTGCAGATAGACTTGTCTTTGTGCATCGCCCTATCGAAAAACTCCAGGTAACGAAAATAGATGCCCTGATCCTCGAAGCCAACTGGTATGTTCAAACTACGGAGGATTCTGCCAAAAAAGCACTGGACCTTCAGATGCTGACCCATGATTTCAAACCCGGGCTGATCCAACTGCTCAGCGGCAATGCCCCCATGGTCCTGGATTCCATCAAAAGCATGAATGAGGTGGTGCTTCGTGGTAAAAAAAGATCTGCCACTGAAGAGATGAATGACTTCTATTCAAAAGGATTTTTTTCATCTGGAGAAACAAGGATCCTTGACCTGGTCAATGGCCCTGATAAGATTGTACACGAGAACATTTTTGAATTCCTGAAGTTCAAAGTACCCGGGCTTTTGGTGGTTGACCCCAATTATGAAAATTCAGGAATGCCAAGCCTGGACCCATTTGATGATCCTTCAGGATACCGCATTTATTACCGACAGCAGCCCACGATCAGCAGTTTAGGGAATGCCCCCATGGCTATTTATTTGAATGAGGTACAGATCAGCCCCACTGTGTTGGCCACTGTTCCCGCCAATGATATTGTACTGATCAAAGTGTTCAGCAATTTTGCGCTTGCCCCGGGAGGAGGCGCAGGCGGTGCCTTGGCAATCTATACCAAAAAGCCGAATGAGAAAAAGCCCTATCGTTTTGAGCGCTGACCTCCGTTGAATTTTCTCAAGTGATAGGTAAAACTCAGGAGAAAATACCGATTCAATACTTCCTGCCGCACATCTTCAATATAGTTGAGCTCAACGTTGCGACTGATGCTTTTGTTCGCATTCATGAGGTCAAAAACGGTGAGCCTCAACTCAGCTTTCTTGGTCGGTCCAAAGAGTTTGGCAACACCTGCATTCCAGAGAGGAATGGATTGGTTGATGGCAGAAGCATTGCCCCTGAACATGATGTAATCGAAATCGTTGGTGAACAACCATCCGTTTTTGGTATTGATCGTAGGCTCTGCAGAAATACGGTGGTTGTAAAAATTGGCATTGGCTCTTCCGGCAATGGTGTACTTGATAAAATTGATGGATGAATTTCCAGAAAGCCCAAGGTCTAACCAGTCTTTCAGGTTCAGATTAAAGTTCAGCCGACCACCATAGGTATTCCTGAAGGTGTATCCTTTCAAAGCATTGAAAAGGCTCACCTCCCTGCTGTTGTTGATCCAGGACATCATGTTGATGGAAGATTTTGGATTCTTCATCGATATGCTGTAATGGATGTTGATTCCCGAAGCATAGGCGCCATCCAGGTTCAAAGGCTTGATGTATTGGGCGCCATTGGGCAATGAATAGCCATCTACCAGGATGTTTGCACCTGTAGTATTCAGGGTTATGGCATTGGATATTTTTCTTGCCGTAGCGGAGGCATTCATGTTGATGGAAAGATTGTTGGTCTTCCGCTTGTTCAAAAAATTGTAGGTAGCCTCCAGCCTGTTGGTGAATTCCTGCTTCAACAAAGGATTGCCCGCGCGCACATACATGATGCTGCTGTTGTTGACCACGTCCTGCAATTGGGTTACATAGGGTTGTTGTGTGAACCCACGGTAATTCAGGCGCAGGCTCTGGGAACGACCCTTTCTATATTGAAGAAAAAAGGTAGGAAAAACATCTACAAAGGAATTCTTGAGGTCGGATTTGGTGGTCATGTTGTTGCTGGTCAGTTTCGCTTTTTGTACCGCAAGACCGGCAACATAATTCCAGAGTGGGCTTACTTGCCTGCGGTAATTGACACCACCCCTGTTGGCCTTGTTGTCATTTTCAAATGCATTGGTCAGGCTTGGAACCTTGATTGAATATACCTTGGTCAACTTATCCAATTTATTGGCCATTTGATCAGATATTCCTGCATTGTAGTTATGGCTGTAGGTAAACTCGAGTTGAGATTTGGTGCTCAAAGGCTCCGTATATGAAAGGCTGGCCCCGTATTTCATTCCATCCACAAATGTTTCAGTCACCTGATCCAATGTATCAATGCCCCTGCTGTAGCGGTTGTTGTAAGATAAATTCCTGGATTTGCGTTCGCTCTCATTTGCGCCATGGCTAAGATAGAGGCTCATGGTTCTTCCGCGTTTTTTGAATTTATGCCGGAAAAGGATGCTACTGTAGACATTGTAGCCCTGGCTGAAATAGTTATTAACTGTACTGAGGGCATTGATGGGCAAGGACTTTCCTTTGGTTGTAGTGGAACTGGAGCTGCTTGATGCATCAGACCATTGGTTGTTGTAACTCGACTTGATCAATACTGAATTAGAGCTGTCAAACATGTGATCGATCTCAATGTTGGCCCGGTGATTTTTATTGGTAGTCCCAGAAAATATTTTGCTTGAGTTGTACAGGGATGAATCTTTGATCACATAGGTTTCCCGCAAACGGTCCCTGTTGGTATTCGAAAAAATATCGCTGTAGAAATAACTTCCACTCACTTTTGTGGTCTTTCCCCATTGGTCATCGTAATTCAATCCACCGCCTTTGGTGGTGGAAATTCCGTTCGCATTTCCAGTAAATACATTGGTGCTTCCGTTTGGTGAAGCGTTATTGCCCCCACCGGCCTGCCCTGCCGTTCCCAGAAAATCCTGCACAGAAAAATTCTGGTTGTTGATGTTGTTCATCTGCCCAATGAAAGAGATTTTCCGGTCTCCGTTGATCCTGTTGGCACTCACCGCATGGGCATATCTCCCTTCATTTCCAACGGCGGCACTGCCCTTGCCAAAAAGTCCTTTTTTCCTGTCTTTTTTGGTGATGATGTTGATGGTGCGGATCCTGTTTCCATCATCAAATCCACTGAAGGCACTCTGGTCACTTACAGCATCAATGACCTGGATTTTTTCGATAATATCTGCAGGAAGGTTCCTGGTGGCCATCTTGGGATCATTTCCGTAAAATGGTTTGCCATCCACCAAAATCCTGGCCACGGGCTCACCCTGTGTTTTAATGGATCCATCGCGGTCTACTTCAACCCCGGGCATTTTTTTCAACAGGTCTTCGGTGGAGGCATTGGGAATGGTCTTGAACTGGCTGGCATTGAATTCAGTGGTGTCTCCATTGATGGCCATGGCAGCGGCCCTGATGATGATGCCATCCAACACGGTAGAGAACTTTACCATTGGAATGGTCCCCATATTTTTTTCGGGAGATGCTTCGCTCAACCCAAAAGGCTGGTCAACCTGCTGGTATCCTGAATAGGTAATGCGAAGGAGATAATCCCCAAGGGGGAGATTTCCAATCAAAAACTCACCATTGGTATTGGACATTCCATACCTCAAAAGGGCAGAGTCCTTAGCTTTCAATACAGAAACAGTGGCACCCTTTAGGGCAAGGGTGGAATCTTTCAACGTACCCTTTACCTGCCCCGTCTTGTTCGATTGGGCCAATAGCACTGCAGGTAAGGTAAAAACGACAATAAATACTAACCGAAAAAATAACCTCATCTAGGCGTAAAAATATTCACTTTCCGCTATAATTTCTTGATTTTATTTGAATAAAACTACCCTTCATTCGATGATCAGAAATGCTGAGCGCTTTTCCTTGCATAATTTCATAAATTAGGGGGAACAAATTGATGCCTGCACATGAAATATTTCCTGGCTATTGCCACCTTTTCGCTTCTGCATTTATTTTCAATTGCCCAAGACTGGAAACCCGTTGGAGATAAAATCAAAACCCAATGGGCAGAGAAAATTGACCCAACCAATCCTTTGCCGGAATACCCCCGCCCTCAACTGGTGCGTGATCAATGGCAGAACCTGAACGGTGCCTGGGATTATGCCATTCTTCCAAAAGGAAGCAACGAACCTGCCGCATTTGATGGCAAGATCCTTGTGCCCTTTGCGATTGAGTCCAGCCTATCCGGCGTACAGAAAATGGTGAGCGATAAAAACGAGCTCTGGTATCACCGAACCTTCAGCGTTCCGGCAGCTTGGAAAAACAAATCGCTTGTGCTGCATTTTGGGGCGGTAGACTGGAAAGCAGACATATGGATCAACGATGTAAAAGTTGGCGCACACCAGGGTGGCTATACTCCGTTCAGTCTCGACATTACTCCTTTCATTGTGAAAGACAAGGCACAGAAACTTGTTGTCAAGGTATGGGACCCCACCGACCAGGGTTTTCAGCCGAGGGGCAAACAGGTAAGCCTTCCCAAAGGAATTTGGTATACGTCTGTTACTGGCATCTGGCAAACCGTTTGGCTTGAACCAGTTGAGGCTTCACATGTATCCGCATTGAAAACAGTGCCCAATATCGATGGTGGAAATATTGCTGTGCTGGCCTCTACCTCCGGCACATCTGCCAATGACCTCATCGAAGTAAAGGTGATGGACAATGGCAAAGTTATCGGTACCGGAAAGGCTGTTGTTGGACAAGAGGTAACCGTTGCTGTACCCAATGCAAAATTGTGGAGCCCGGAGTCACCTTTCTTATACGACATGGAAGTTTCCATTCTGCACAATGGTGTTGCCACAGACAAGCTGAAAAGTTATGTTGGGATGCGCAAGATTTCTACCCAAAAAGATGCCAATGGCATTCACCGCATGCAGTTGAACAACAAAGACTATTTCCAATTTGGTCCACTCGACCAGGGCTGGTGGCCTGACGGACTGTATACTGCACCAACGGACGAAGCGCTTGTATATGACATCAAGAAAACAAAAGACTTTGGGTTCAACATGATCCGCAAGCATGTGAAAGTAGAACCTGCAAGATGGTACTACCACTGCGATCGTGAAGGAATCCTGGTATGGCAAGACATGCCCAGCGGGGATGCCAATCCCAAATGGCAGACACGCAATTATTTCAATGGCCAGGAATTGCAACGCAGTAAGTTATCAGAGCAGAATTTTATACAGGAATGGAAAGAGATCATGGACCTGACCTATTCCAATCCTTCGGTAGTGGTAACAGTTCCTTTCAATGAAGCATGGGGTCAATTCAAAACACCCGAAATCATTGAATGGACCAAGAATTACAATCCGTCCAGGCTCGTAAACCCTGCCAGTGGCGGTAACCATTATGATGTCGGCGACATGATTGATATCCACAACTACCCTGAACCGGTGATGGGCTTGTTTGATTCAAAACGCGTCAATGTTTTGGGCGAATATGGTGGCATCGGATTGGTCAAAGACAACCATGTTTGGGAGACCAACCGGAACTGGGGATATGTGCAATACAAAACCAGTGAAGAAGCTACAAAGGCATATGTCGATCTTACAGAAAAGCTGAAAAAACTGATTCCGTTTGGCTACTCAGCTGCTGTCTATACCCAGACCACTGATGTCGAAAGTGAAATCAATGGCATCATGACTTATGACAGAAAGGTTGTGAAACTCAACGAAGCGCAAATCAGAAAAGCCAACCTTGAGGTGATTGCCACTTTGAAAAAATAAATGCAATCCTGATCTGAATAAAGCATCAAGAAATGAATCCTTCTGAGGAATTACATATTCCCCAGAAGGATTTTTTATTTGCGTAGGATTTGTCCTGCCTTGATCATCTCATTTTCCAACACATCATAAGGAACCTCCTGCACAGTGGTTTTCTTGTCTATGGCCAATGATGCAGCAATAGCAGCAGACTGGCCAAGGATCATGAATACCGGTTCCATCCTGATGGATCCATAAGCAATATGCGTGCTGGAAACACAAACAGATACCAACAAATTGGAGCACTGCTTCTCTTTGGGTGTGATGGCGCCAAAGTCAATGGAATAGGGACGATCAGGCTTCACCCCGATATCGCCTTCATTCTGAATATATCCCTCAGCCGTCACATAGCGTTGTGTATTGTGTGAATCAAGGGAATAAGATCCCATGCCAATAGGACGTTTGATGTCAGTCTTGCCCAGTGCATCTTTTTCCGTCATCACAAAATCACCCAACATCCTCCTGGCCTCCCTGACATAGAGCTGATAAGGCCATCCGCCATTCTCAACAAATTCATCCTTGGCCAATCCATACATATTGAACTGCTGTTGGATATCCTTGGGCACGGAAGGATCGTTGGCCATGAAGTAGAGATAACCCTTCTGGTACCGTTCGTGCTCCATGATGATTTCTTTTCTGCGTACATAAGAAGCATCGGGATAATCATGGTTGGCACCAATAAAATCGCTGCTGAAAGGGCCATGGTTGTTGGTATCCGTCTTCTTGTTGGGAACCGCATCAAACTTGGGAAATACATCGCGCCAGCCTGCTGCAAAAAGCCGCGAAAGAATTTCATAGCGCTTTGGATCATAGCCCTCCGGCTTGGGAAATGGGATGCTGTTGGCTGGTGCTGTACTCATGCACAACCGGTAACAATAGGCTTGAATTTTATTGTCGCCATCACCCTTGTTTCCAGGAGGCGCAGCGCTGACTTCGGGGAGCAAGCCACTTGAAGGAACTCCGGGAATTTTGTAGGGATCAATTTTTTGTTTGAAATGGTGTGCATGGTGAAATACCTCCGTTTGAACACCATTAAATTGTTCGCCATATTGACCAGCTGCTTCCCGCCCTACAGCATATTCGACTCCTGCAGCAGCCATCAAATCACCCTCGTAAGTGGCATCGATGAATGCTTTACCTACAAAGGTTGTTCCATCCAGCGTTTTAAAGGAAAGAATTTTATTGCCTTTCATGTTTACTCCTCCAGGCAAACGATCAAGCCATCGATCGCGGTAAACCATGATCTTGTTTTCACGGATCATCTGTTCAAATGCAGCTTCAGCAACATGGGGCTCAAACAACCACATGGTCTTGTAAGCAGTGTCATTGGCAACAGTTCCCTGCCCACGGTTACCAAAAGCATTGCGCTGCTGCCATTTCCATGCACTGTCTGTTTGATAATGGTTGTACAAGCGGTGGTAAAAATTCCTGGCCAATCCACCAATGACGTTCTTGTCGCCAGTGTCGGTGTAACCCAGACCATTGGATGACAATCCTCCCAAATGCAAATCAGGAGAAACCACCACCACCGATTTTCCCATTTGTGCAGCCTGAACTGCGGCAATGACTGCAGAAGATGTTCCACCATATACAACGATATCTGCTGCGATTTTTCTTTCCAAAGACAATACCTGCCCATCTTTCAGCAATTGTTTTTTCAGGCTTTCGTAGGAAAGATCCTGTACATCGATATTCTTTTCCAAAGCCATGACTGCTGCTGTGGCGGCAGATTGTCCGAGTACCATGTATACCGGTTCCATCCGGATAGAACTATATGCAACATGCGATGCAGACAAACAAACAGGAACCAGCAAATTTGAACACTCTTTTCTTTGGGGGATGATGGAACGGAAACTGATGCCATAATAGGTTGACTTCTGCTTTCCATATCCACCCTCAATCCTGACCTTTCCCTCTGCATCTACCACGCGTGCAACATAATGACAGTCCAAAGGATAGGTTGCCAAGGCAACCGGATCACCCACAGGCCTTGCGCCATTGCAGTTTTGCTCCGTCATGACATAATCGCTGATCATCCTTCTTGCCTCCCTCACATAAACCTGATAGGGGAAATGATCGGTATCGAGATACTCATCCTTTGGCCATCCCCAGGTTTTCATTTCCGTACGCATAGCCAAGGGCAGTCGTTCATCATTGCCGAGAAACCAAATCAGCCCCATGGAATAGTCTTTGTGCTTTGCTGCAATCTCAACCCTGGTTGCATGATCCGCATTGGGCCATGCGTAAGAATTTCCCACAAAATTGCCCTGGTTGGTATCGGTTTTTTTATTGGGCATAGGAGTGAAAGAAATGATGCTGCTCAATTCAATATCCGGATTGAGCGCAATCATTCTTGCCAGAAACTCATACCAAAGCGGGTTATAGTTTTTGGGCTTTACGACATCAATGCGGTTGGCAGCATCATTGGTCAGTGTCAGCCTATAGCAATAGGTCTGTGTGCGGTCATCGCCGCTACCATCATCACCATTGGGCTTTGGATCAATAAAAGGCAGCAATCCGCTTTCAGGCTTTCCTGGAACGACATAAGGATCGATGGATGTTTTGCCATTGCCTACCACATGCCCCATTCGAATACCATTCATGGTTTCGCCATAAGTGGCATTGCTTTCACGACCAACTTTAAAAGAAAGTCCAGCCATGCGCATGAGATCACCCTCATAACTGGCATCAATGAACATTTTTGCAGCAATCTTCATCCCGCTTTCCATGCTGATGATTTTCAAACGCCCGTTCTCTTTTATTGGCGCAGACTTGAGGTTGAT
>CAITQQ010000025.1 GCA_903894575.1 uncultured bacterium | reverse complement strand
GATTCACCGGGTATTTTTGCCATTGAGATGTTTGTTGACAGGGAAGGAAATGTTTGGGTCAATGAAACTGCACCAAGGGTGCACAATTCAGGGCACCATACCATTGAGGCACACTACAGCTCACAGTTTGACATGCTTTGGAGAATCATCCTGAACTATCCCCTGGGCAACACAGCAATGATCATGTCTTCCATGATGGTCAACCTGCTTGGAGCTGAAGGATATGCGGGGAAAACGCAATACGAGGGGTTGGAAGAAATCTTGTCTATCCCAGATGTTTTCGTTCATCTCTATGGCAAGACCGACACCAAGCCCGGACGAAAAATGGGACATGCCACCATCATCAGCAATGAAAAACAGGAACTGATACATCAGGCCAACAAGATAAAAAGCACACTCAGGATCAAAGGCGATAAACAACTATAAAACCCAACACATGGCGGTAAGCAAAGCAACCAACAAAAAGAAACCCATCGTAAGCATCATCATGGGAAGCGATAGCGACCTTCCAGTGATGGTTGCCGCTGCAGACCAGTTGAATGAATTCGGTATTCCTTTTGAGCTCACCGTTGTTTCAGCCCACAGAACCCCTGAACGATTGGTCAGGTTTGCTTCTACCGCTGCTAAAAGAGGCATCAAGGTGATCATTGCAGGTGCAGGTGGTGCTGCACATTTACCTGGAATGGTGGCCTCAATTACGACGCTACCCGTGATTGGCGTACCCATCAAATCTTCCAATTCCATAGACGGTTGGGATTCCGTCCTGTCCATCTTACAGATGCCCAATGGCATACCTGTGGCCACTGTTGCACTGAATGGGGCAAAGAATGCTGGCATCCTTGCAGCATCCATCCTGTCCACCAGCAGCAAGCCTTTGGAAAAGAAACTCATTGCCTTCAAAACAAAAATGAAAAATGAAGTTGGGAAAAAAATCAAGGCATTGAAAAGCAAAGGATTCGACAATACATTTGATCAATAATGGACCTCGCAAAATACATTGACCACGCCGTTCTTCATCCTACTGCAACCGATAAGGACCTTGAAAACGCTTGCAGGATTGGCTTGAAATACGGCACTGCAACCGTCTGCGTGAAGCCATCTGCCGTAGCCAAGGCTGCGGAATTGCTCAAAGGATATGCCGTTGGGGTTTGCACAGTGATAGGATTCCCTCATGGCGGCAATACAACAGATATCAAGGTAATAGAAACGATTGAGGCCTGCAGAAATGGGGCCACTGAAATTGATATGGTAGTCAACATCGGCAAAGTAATTGGCGGAGATTGGGATTATGTGGAAAATGAGATATCACAAATCATGGATGCGGCACTGGAGCATAACGCCATCCTTAAAGTCATCTTTGAAAATGATTATCTCAACGATGATCAAAAAATACAACTCTGCAAAATTTGTTCAAGCCTTCATGTAGCCTTCGTCAAAACATCAACTGGATTCGGATATGTGAAACAGGAAGATGGAAAATTTCTGGCCAAAGGCGCAACCATTCATGACCTGAAATTGATGAGGGAGCACTGTTCACCGGATATACAAATCAAGGCCTCAGGTGGCATTCGAAATCGAGAAGAAGTGATGGCTGCTATTGAAGCAGGTGCCACCAGGGTTGGGTTGTCTGCGACGGAAGAAATATTGAAATAAGTTGAAGGGGTTGAGGGGGTTGAAGGACCAAAAATCTTCAACCTCTTCAACAGGCCACAGACCGACTCAAACCGCTTCAACGCGTCCCGCTACTTCAACCAATCACAACCACCCCAAACCTCTGTTCCAAAGCCAGTGAGTGTTTGAGAATTACCTCAATGAACGATGGGCCGTATTGTGCATAATAGGGCATAAAATTATCTACCCTTTCCTGTAAAGTATTGTTGGGAAACAATTCCGCTTTCAGTTTCCAGATGCGTTGCAATTGAATGGACTGCTTCTTGCGTTCTGCTTTGAGCATTTTCTTTTCCAATGTCTCCAGCTTCTTCAAGTGATCTACTTCCAACGAATGGACATGCTGGACCAGTGTTTTATCAATTGCTGCTGCCCTTTTCCTCAAATGGTTGAAGAGTTCACGGCTTTCCTTTTCTTCAGTTTTCAACGACAACTCAGCACCAGCCCAGCGTTGGACCAGCTCATTCGCCAATGAAGTTTCTTCCTTGAACAGATCAGCATCATCAATATCCAATTCCTTCATCTTGTGCTCATGATTGGCGTCCATGAGCATAAAGCTGTTCCGCAAAACCAACATGGGGAAAGGTACTTTATAATGGCTGAAAAGCCCTTTCAACTGCATCCAATAGGCGACCTCAGAACCTCCACCCACAAACAGAATATTGGGCAGGATCGTTTCCTGGTAAATACCCCTAAGGATTACATTGGGGCTGAAACGTTCCGGATGTTCATCCAACTCTGCAAGAATCTCCGCTTCTGTAAACCGGATGACTGTTTCATCGACAGTATAAATATTTCCTCGTTTATCAATCCTGTTCCTTATCCCATCCCGCAAATAAAATAAATTGACAGGCCTGGGATTGACCTGTAGCTTGTATTGTTTTTCGAGCCTTGCATTCGTTTCGCCAACAATCTGCTGTGCTGCATTGTGGAGCAGATCATCCTTGAATACCGATTTCATCTGCTCTTTTAGTGAAGCATTGTCGGGCTGAAGCACCAGCAATCCCTGCTCACGAAACAGTTCATTCAACAGGATGAAGGTGCATTGCGCCATATCATTTCCCTTGGCATAGGCTTTCCTGATGATGGAAATGATTTCTTTCGCAAATGGAAGATGAATGAGTTCAGACTCTACCATTTTGATGAGTGATGCAACGCCATCGTCTGCAATCATTCTTCCCACTGCACCAGTCTGAGTGGTTACCCACCTGTGCTTTTTATGGTTGAGATTGAATGCAGACAGCTCATCAAGATCATTGTCTTCGCTTCCAATATAAAAGACCGGCACGAACCTGCAGTCTGGAAAATCCTTTGAAAGCTTTTGAGACAGGGCGATCACATGGGCTGTCTTGTAAATAAAATAGAGATATCCTGAAAAAATATTGGGCTGGTGTGCT
>CAITQQ010000024.1 GCA_903894575.1 uncultured bacterium | reverse complement strand
GAAATCCCTTTTGATTTCATGTAATCCAAAATCCAAAGAGCGTTTTTCTGGATGTTGGGAATATCATCTGCAACATTGGGGATCTTCAGAAAATCAACATAGGTTGACAAGAATGCATGCTCATTGGCTTTTCTGAAATCCCTGACTTTTAAAACAGGTTCAGATTGAGCGAATACAAAAAATGGAGACCACAAAAACAGGAGTAACGTTCTCATGGGATAAAGTTAACATATAGAACCGAGGAAAAGAGGATCAATAGCCGCTGTAAAGGAACTGATTGGCGTTTTCGTTTTGAATAATTTGATCAAAACTGGAGAGAATGTCTACCCGGCCACGCTTGATACAAATGGTATGCTCATAATGGGCGGAGAACTTACCATCTTTTGTCCTTACTGTCCAACCATCAGCATCATAAATCACATCCCTTGTTCCCATGTTGATCATGGGTTCAATGGCAATGACCATGTTTTCACGAAGTTTTGGACCTGTACCTTTCTTGCCATAGTTGGGCACTTGTGGATCTTCATGCAGTTGCTTTCCCAATCCATGACCCACCAATTCCCTGACAACACCATAGTGATGCTGACGCTCTGTGAAATCCTGGATGGCAAATGAAATATCACCTACCCTGTTTCCAGCAATGGCTTTTTCAACACCCAATAATAATGAAGTTCTGGTAACCTGCATCAGCAACTGATGCTCTTCGGCAACAGGGGCAATGCCAAATGTATAGGCACTGTCACCATGAAAACCATTCTTGTAAACCCCTACATCAATGGAGACAAGATCACCTTCTTTGATTGGATTGCTGTTGGGAAACCCATGAACAACGGCATCGTTTACGGATATACAAGTGGCAAAGGGATAGCCATGATAATTTTTGAAGGATGGAACAGCCTTGTTGTCGAGTATAAATTCCTCAGCACGCTTGTCGAGCAGCTGAGTGGTTATACCAGGCTTGAGCATCGATGCTAATTCAGCCAGGGTGCTGCTTACCAAAAGAGCACTTTCACGAATAAGTTCTACTTCCGGATTTGTTTTGATTCTGATCATCTCAGATTGCGCTGGTGGTTGCAGGCTGTCTGCCTTGAATCCTACCACCTGACATCAGACCATCGTATTGACGCATCAGCAAGTGGGTCTCAATCTGCTGCAAAGTATCAAGGATTACACCCACCATGATAAGGAGAGATGTACCGCCAAAGAATGATGCGAAAGATTGGGTAACACCGAGCTGCTGGGCAATTCCGGGAAGGATCCCTATGAGGGCAAGAAAGATAGCCCCAGGTAAGGTAATGCGATCCATCACCTGTCCGATATAATCTGCAGTAGGCTGACCAGGCTTAACACCGGGAATAAATCCGTTGTTTTGCTTGAGGTTGTCAGCCATTTGCTTAGGATTAAAAATAAGTGCAGTGTAAAGGAAAGTAAAAGCAATTACCATGATGACATAGATCAACATATACCAGATGTTGCTGGGATCGTTGAAAATCCTGGCAAGGCCTTTTCCAGATTCAAGATTGGTAAAAGAAGCCAAAGTAGGAAGGAACATGATGGCTTGAGCGAAAATGATGGGCATTACACCAGATGCATTGACTTTCAGTGGAAGGAATTGTCTTGCACCTGAAAGTGACCTGCTGCCAACGAGTTGCTTTGCATAACTGATGGGAACCTTGCGTACACCTTGAACAAGCAAAATCAATCCCAAAATGATAGCGATAAGGAATGCAATCTCAATCAAGAATAGCAATAGACCACCACCACCGCTGGTTTGCTTGGCGCCAAGCTCTCCTACAAAAGATTGTGGAAGGCGTGCAAGGCTCCCAACCATGATGATGATTGTTGTTCCGTTACCAAGACCTTTGTCCTGTATTTTTTCACCAAGCCACATCACAAACAATGTTCCTGCTGTGAGAACGATGATGGTTGAAATCCAGAAATAAGGTTGGTAGGCTTCAATCAAAGCATCGCGGCTCACGTTTTTGAGGTAAGCAACATAGGCTGCTGCCTGAAAAAGGGTAACCAATGCTGTAAGGTAACGGGTCCATTGATTGATTTTCTTTCTTCCACTGTCTCCTTCTTTTTGAACTTTCTGCATTTGAGGAACAAGAATGGTCATCAATTGCATGAAGATGGAAGCGGAGATATATGGCATGATACCAAGTGCAAAGATAGATGCACTTGAAAAAGATCCACCTGCGAATGTATCAAACAAACCAAGCAAGCCCTTCTTGGCACTTTGCAGGTCCAATTTATTGGGATCAATACCAGGCAAAGCAACATGAGAACCGAATCGATAGATCAGGATCAACAAAATGGTAACAGTGATCTTGCTACGCAGATCATCAATGCTCCAGATATTCTTGAGTGTTTGGATGAATTTCTTCACTGGGAAATATTTTGTCCGTTATTTATTAATAGCCTTGGCCATTAAATATCGGAAATTATTTGATGATTTCAACAGAACCGCCGGCTGCTTCAATTACAGACTTGGCTTTTTCGCTGATAGCATTCACTTTGAAATCAATTTTTGTAGAGATCGCTCCGTTACCAAGAATCTTTACCTTATCGGTACGGTTAACGAGCCCATTGACATAAAGATCTTCCATGCTGAAAGAAGCAAGTGAATATTTCTCGATCAATGTTTCAATTTGCCCAAGGTTGAATACTTTGTATTCTACCCTATCATTGTTCTTGAAACCAATTTTTGGAATACGACGCTGAATTGGCATCTGACCACCTTCATGTCCCCTCTTTGATTTGTATCCTGCACGGCTTTGTGCACCCTTATTACCTTTGGTAGAAGTTCCACCATGTCCTGATGCTTCACCACGACCAATTCTTTTTTCTTTTTTTGTAGCTCCTTTTGCGGGCCTTAAAGTATGTAATTTCATGATACCTGTTTTACTCAACGCAGTCAATGAAGACCACTCGTATTAAAAAATAATGTATATCAATTGGAGGGTAATCGTCTAGATTTCCTCAACCTTAACAAGGTGGGTCACTTTCCTGACCATACCAAGGATCTGTGGAGTTGCTTCCAACTCAACAGATGCATTGACTTTGCGCAGGCCAAGGGCTTCCATTGTACGCTTTTGACGTTCTGGGCGGTCGATGACACTTTTTACTTTAGTTATTTTAAGCTTCTTCATATTGAAACCCCTGGGGGCATTGTTGCGTTATCAAATGTATTGAAGGAAAGATTATCCGTTAAAAACCTTTTTCAGTGCAATGGTCCTGGTTTTAGAAACATGAATAGGCTCACGCAACATACCCAAAGCTTTGAAAGTAGCTTTTACCACATTGTGTGGATTGGCAGAACCAAGTGATTTTGCAAGAACGTCAGTAATACCTACGCTTTCCAGAACGGCACGCATGCTTCCACCTGCAATTACACCAGTACCATGGGCAGCTGGCTTTATCAAAACCTTGGCCGCACCTTCTTTTGCAAGTTGATCGTGTGGTATGGTTCCTTTCATTACAGGAACCTTGATCAGGTTTTTCTTTGCGTCTTCGATTCCTTTGGTGATGGCTTCCTGGACTTCCTTGGCTTTACCAAGTCCATGACCAACAACACCTTCTTCGTTACCAACAACTACGAGTGCCGAGAAACTGAATGCTCTTCCACCTTTTGTTGTTTTTACAACTCGATTGATGGCTACAACTTTCTCCTTCAACTCAAGGTCTCCGGCTTTGACTCTGCTGTAATTTACTTTTGACATCTATTGAAATATTGATTTGAACAAAATTATGATTAGAACTTCAGGCCACCTTCACGTGCACCATCTGCTACTGCTTTAACCCTACCGTGATAGAGAAAACCACCGCGATCAAAAACACAACCGGCAAGTCCTACAGCAATTGCTTTTTTAGCAATAGCCTCTCCAACCATTTTGCTTTTTTCAGTCTTGGTTGCCTTCTGTGCTTTAATATCCTTATCGCGAGATGATGCTGATGCAAGGGTTAGGCCATTTACATCATCTATCAATTGCGCATAGATTTCGGTGTTGCTTCTGAAGACACTCAATCTTGGCATTGCTGCAGTTCCTGAGATCTTCTTGCGGATCGTATACTTGATCCTTTGTCTTCTTAATGATTTTACGTTCATCTTTTATGGTTTGTCCTGATGCTGCCAGGATAGTTAACGATTATTATTTACCAGCTGCTTTACCTGCCTTACGACGGATGTATTCACCCTTGTATTTCACACCTTTTCCTTTGTATGGTTCAGGCTTCCTCAGACCCCTGATCTTGGCAGCAACCTGACCAAGCAATTGCTTATCAGAACCTTCCAAGAAAATACGAGGATTGTCTCCTTTTTCCTGGGTTGTCGATACTTTCAATTCACTTGGGATCTCAAAAATAATGTTGTGAGAATAACCAAGAGAAAGGTCAAGAATATTGGACTGGCTTGAGGCCTTGTAACCAACACCCACCAATTCAAGTTCCTTTTTGAAACCTGTAGTCACACCTACAACAAGGTTGTTGACCAAAGCCCTTGAAAGACCATGCAAGGCACGATGCCTGATTTGATCTGTTGGACGCTTTAGCTCTACAATGTTACCATTGATTTCAACAGAGATATCACGGTCGATATCCTGCTGCAGTTGACCTTTAGGACCTTTTACTGTAACGACATTGCCTGTACCAACAGTAAGTGTTACACCTGCAGGAAGTTCAATAAGTTTTTTACCTATACGAGACATAGTATTCTGTTTTTAAATCCCTGAGGTATCGCCTGGATGGTTTCAGTTCCGTATAGAAAACTTAGTGCGCAATCCAAACTTCCCGACAAGGAAAGATTTTAATTAATATATATAGCAAAGGACCTCACCACCCACATTCTGTGATTTGGCGTCTTTGTCGGTCATTACTCCTTTTGAAGTAGACAGGATGGCAACACCCAATCCGTTCTTCACTCTCTTGAATTCAACCGGCTTGGCGTACTGCCTAAGACCTGGACGAGAAACACGCTCCAAGGTTTTGATGGCAGGCTCTTTGCTGATTGCATCATATTTCAAGGCGATTTTAATCACACCTTGCTTGGAATCATCCTCAAATTTGTACTTGAGGATATACCCTTGGTTGTAGAGTATCTCGGTGATACGCTTTTTGAGATTAGAAGCTGGAATCTCAACGATTCTGTGCCCCGCCATCTGTGCATTTCTGACCCTTGTCAGGAAATCTGCAATTGGATCTGTTGTCATATTTTGTTCCTCCTTAGTCCCAACGAAGGGATTACTTCGGTTTAAGTTATTGAGTAGTAGTTCTGTTTACGTTCGGATTACCAGCTTGCTTTTGTAACTCCTGGAATCTTTCCTGAAAGAGCCATGTCGCGGAAGGTTACCCTTGAGAGACCAAAAAATCTCATGTATCCTTTAGGACGACCTGTGATCTGGCACCTGTTCTTAAGGCGTACTTTTGAAGAGTTCTTTGGAAGTTGATCCAAAGCCTGCCACTCACCTGCTGCCTTGAGGGCTGCACGCTTTTCTGCAAACTTTTCAACCATTTTCTCTCTTTTCCTTTGTCTGGCTTTTACCGATTCTTTTGCCATATGTTCTTTATTGTGTTGAACCTGGGCATTCGCCCAAATTAGATTTCAATTAATCCTTTTTCATGTTTTTGAAAGGCATTCCCATTTCTTTCAACAACTCATAAGCCTCTTCATTGTTCTTGGCTGTGGTTACGAAAGTAATATCCATACCTGTGATTTTGGTAACCTTGTCAATATCAATTTCAGGGAAAATGATTTGCTCGGTAACACCAAGTGTATAGTTTCCACGACCGTCGAAAGCTTTTTCGCTTACGCCTTTGAAGTCACGAACACGTGGAAGAGAAGCAGAAATCAACCTATCAAGAAATTCGAACATCTTAACACCGCGCAAAGTAACGCGAGCACCGATGGGCATGTTCTTTCTCAACTTAAAGTTAGAAATATCTTTCTTTGATTTTGTTGCTACAGCCTTTTGGCCAGTAACAGTAGTCAACTCATCGATAGCGATATCAATCAATTTTTTATCAGCAACTGCACCATTCACTCCTCTGTTCAAACAGATTTTGGTGATTTTAGGTACTTGCATTACTGAACTGTAACTAAACTTTTTCATCAGAGCTGGTATCACTTCAGTGTGATACTTTGTCTGTAACCTGGGTGTATACGTTGATGTGCTCATTATTTGATTACCTCCCCTGACTTTTTAGAAATTCTTACTAATTTACCATTCTCCCTGGTTCTTTTTACTTTGGTAGCCTCTTCTTTCTTGGCATCCCAGAGCATCACATTGCTGATGTGTACAGAAGCTTCCTTTTTAACCAAACCACCTTTGGTGTTTTGGGCAGAAGGCTTGGTGTGGCGTGTTACAATGTTAACACCCTCAACCAGCACACGTGATTTTTCAGGAAACACTTCAAGAATCTTGCGTGGTTTCTTGGGATCCTTATCGTCTCCCGCGATCACCACAACGGTGTCACCTTTTTTAATGTTGAACTTGGGTTTGAATCTAGTACTCATCTTCTTTATTTTAAGCGTTGGTCACGCAGTTTATACTCAATTAAAGGACTTCTGGTGCAAGTGAAATGATTTTCATATATCCCTTATCCCTCAGTTCACGGGCAACTGGTCCGAAGATACGTGTACCCCTTGGCTCATCTGAAGCATTGAGGATTACCACTGCATTATCATCGAAACGGATATAAGAACCGTCTTTCCTGCGAAGCTTATTCTTTGTGCGAACAATAACAGCTTTGGCAACAGTACCTTTTTTGATACCACCAGCAGGGATTGCATCCTTTACAGTAACAACAATCTTGTCACCGATCTTGGCATAATCCTGTCCACTGTTACCCAATACACGGATACAAAGTACTTCTTTGGCACCGCTGTTGTCTGCTACATTCAATCTGGATTCTTGCTGAATCATTTTATTATATTTTATCCGGCTTATGCCGTTTGGTTAAACGATTTGTCTTTTGACT
>CAITQQ010000023.1 GCA_903894575.1 uncultured bacterium | reverse complement strand
ATGTGAGAATCGGCCACATGGTGAATCAGCTGATTCACCGTCCAACCACCCTCTCTGTATGGAGTCTGAAGCTGACTTTCATCCAGGTTCAACACAGCATACTCAAGCATTCTTGGCAAAAACAAGATATCGGCGAGCCTTGCCTCCTTTTCCTTCTCAGAATAGTCAACAAACTGCACTTTGCCGATGGGGTAACGCGGATCTGTTGTCATGCTGATTTGAATTTATTTGGTGATAAGCATCGCTTAGTTCTGACCCTTTACAATATCAATCAACTCCACCTCAAAAATCAGCAGGGAACCACCAGGAATCGTTTCACCGGAGCCCTGCTCACCATAGGCCAACTGATATGGAATATAGAATTTGTACTTCGATCCAACACCCATCAACTGAACACCTTCCGTCCAGCCCCTGATCACCTGATTCAAGGGGAACTGTGTAGGCTCGCCCCTTTCTCTTGAACTATCAAATGGACGGCCATTACCATTCAACAGAAAACCTTCATAATGAACTTTCACTACACTGGTGTCGGCAGGCTTTGGACCAGTGCCTTCAGTAATCACTTCATACTGCAAACCAGTAGCGGTTTGTTTGACGCCGGGCTTTTTGGCATTTTCAGCAAGGAACTTAAGACCCGCATCAATGGCAGGCTGTATTTTCTTTCTTACATTTTTTTGCATCGCTGTACGAACAATCATATCGCATTGCTCAGGAGTGAAGAGGGGCTTGCCTTTCAACGCGTCAGCAAAACCTGATGCCAATAAGGCTGCATTTATTTTTTCGATGCCCTGTGATTTGAAAAAATTACCATCGAGCACACCAATGGAATAACTCATGGAATCTTCTGCAGTTTTCAAAACAATGGCTGGATTGGTCTTGGTCGCTGTTTTTGCAACTGGTTTGGCAGGTGTTGCTGATTTGGGTGCAGTAGCCTTCACTGCAGGTGTTGTGGCCTTGGGCGCTGTTTTGGTTTGAGCAAAAGAAACAGCGAACAAACTGATTGATAAGGAAAGGAAAAATAGTTTTTTCATGCGTTGTAAAATGTATGGTAAAAATAGTGAATTAAGCTTATCTGGATTGACTGAATTAATCTTCTCTCAAGACCCTTCCGGTCATTTGAATAAAAACATCTTCGAGATTGGCACCCTTGGATTCCTTCTTTTTTTCAAACCCACTGGCAATCAGCTGATCGATCAAACGATCAGGATGATCCAGCGAAATAATCCGCCCGGCATCCATGATGGCTACCCTGTCGCAGAGGTACTCCGCCTCATCCATATAATGGGTGGTGATGATTACAGTGGTGCCAAGCGCCCGAATATTTTTGATCAGATCCCAAAGGTTCCTTCTTGCCTGGGGATCCAGGCCTGTGGTGGGCTCATCCAGGAAGATGATCTTGGGCTCATTGATCAAGGTTGTGGCGATGGAAAACCGTTGCTTTTGACCACCGCTGAGCGATTTGTATAATGATTTTGCCTTTTCTTCCAGGTTAACCTTGGCCAGCAGCTCCATCGGATCCACCTTGCGGTTGTACAATCCGCCAAACAAATCAATCAGTTCCAAGAGTTTCAATCCGGGATAAAAGCCTGAGGTCTGGAGTTGAACACCAATGATTTTCTTGATCTCATCAGGCTGCTTGTCCAGGTCAAATCCAGCGATGTTTACTTCTCCTGAAGACTTGAGCCGTAGGGTTTCCATGATCTCAAGGGTAGTAGATTTGCCGGCTCCATTGGGGCCAAGCAATCCAAAAATCTCTCCCTCTTGGACATCAAAACTGATTCCCTTGACCGCTTCGAAGCTGCCGTATGATTTTTTAAGTTGACTAACCTTGATCATTTGATTACGTTGATATTTTGCCTAACAATGTCCATCCAACTGAAGTTTTCAGTCGTAATGGTTATCAATAAAACACATAGTCCCCCTTGGGTGAAACCGCTACCACAGGCAATCTCCTGTTGTCCTCAAAAAAATCATATACCCTGCGGAGATTGGCTTCAAATGTTTTTAAGGATGGATCTGCCGTGAAAACTTTCTCCAAATACTCGGCACTTCTTGCCTCCCTGTATTTGGCGGGGAAAATATGGACAGGGATGAACTCCTGTCCTGCAGCCCTTGCATAGGTGGAAAGAATGTACAACTCTTCAATCAGTGGATCTGTAAGTGGGATACAGCCAACAGTTACACAACTTCCATGGATATAAATCTCGCCACCGGGCTTCATTGAATCGGCCAGCAGTTTATCTGAAGGATTGGGATAATTCAAACCCAGCGAAAGGTGATAAGTACTGTT
>CAITQQ010000022.1 GCA_903894575.1 uncultured bacterium | reverse complement strand
CACCTTTGTGGGCTCTTTGTTCCTGCTGATTGGTATTCTCTACATGTACCTCAAAACCAGCAATGGTTCTTTCAGCCTTGTAGCCTTCTACAATGTTCAACTTTCTGCTGTTGAGCAATACTGGATGTTCCTTCTTTTCTTCATTGCTTTTGCGATCAAGATGCCTTTGTTTCCTTTGCATACATGGCAGCCAGAAGCCTATGAGCAAGCGCCAACGCCTGTTACCATGGTGCTCAGTGCAGTGATGGTGAAGATGGGATTGTTCGGATTGTTGCGGTGGTTGCTTCCTTTGTTCCCTTTGGCTGTAAAACATTTTAATACAGCCATTATCATAGTGATAGTAGCCGGAATGGTATATGCTTCTTTGGTGGCCATTTACCAGGACAATATCAAGAAACTGATTGCTTATTCATCTATTGCACACATCGGGCTCATGGCTGCAGGTGCCTTCACCTTGAAGCATGTTGCACTCAATGGAGCGGTCTTGCAGATGTTCAGCCATGGCATCAATATATTGGCCCTTTGGATTGTTGCTGATTTGGTTGAAAAACAAACAGGCATCACCTCCATTTCAAAGTTGGGAGGTATCGCAAAAAAAGCACCCAAGCTCACGATTTTCCTTGTCATTGCTGCTTTTGCCAACATCGCATTGCCTCTCACTAATGCATTCGTAGGTGAATTCATGATCTTCAACGGACTCTATCAGTTCAAGCCCTGGATTGCAGCATTTGCAGGGCTTAGCATCATTCTTTCTGCCGCTTACACCTTGAACATGATCAAGCATGTGTTCTATGGTGAAGTGGCAACAGCTGTTACAGGCTTTGCTGACATCAACAAGACGCAAGCTATGGTCTTGACGGTAATCACCGGACTGATATTATTTGTAGGGGTTTATCCTGATCCTTTCTTCAAGATGATGTATGAAACGGTAGGGCTTATTGTAAACAGGTATGTTACCATTTAAAATATTGTAGGGGTTATGAATGCAATTATTCTTTCTGCGCTTTGGGGTGTACTGATGATGTACACAGGATTTGCCACAAAAAACACTAGAACTGTTACTGCTGTAGCCGTATTGGGTATGATTGCTGTTTTTGTTGTCAACTGGATGGAATACATCGGCATTCCATTCTTTGATATTGATACCAAAGGAATGCTGGTTTACAATGGCTTTGGATTGATATTCAATGCCGTGGTAATTTTTTCCACCTTGCTGTATTTTTTGCTTTCCGGAAGGGACATTGAAAAGGCGGGCAGAACCCCTTCAGACCTTTATGCATTGTTGTTCTTCATTCTCTCCGGAATTTCCATCATTGCAGGTTTCAAATCATTGCTCATGTTGTTCATTGGAATAGAAATCATTTCCATCCCACTCTATGTACTTGCAGGAAGTGACAAATCAAATCTGAAAAGCAATGAGGCTGCATTGAAATATTTCCTCATGGGATCTTTCTCCACAGGGATCATGCTCATGGGTATTGCCTTTTTATATGGTGATGCAGGAACATTTTATCTGGAAGGTGTAAATGCAGGATTGGGTGCCCTGACTCCCATGAAAGCCATTGGCATGGTTTTGTTGTTGGCATCCATGTCATTCAAAGTATCTGCTGCACCCTTCCATTTTTGGACCCCGGATGTTTATGATGGTACGCCCACTGTTTTCACATCATTCATGGCCACCATTGTGAAGGCTGCAGGTTTCTTTGCCTTCCTTAAATTGTTTGAAACTGCGTTTGGGAAATTCCAGAGCGATTGGCAGGTATTGATGGCAGTTGTTGCAACCTTGACACTGGTGATTGGCAACATCACTGCGGTATTCCAACAAAGTGTCAAAAGGATGCTCAGCTATTCTTCCATTGCACAGGCTGGTTTCATGATGCTGGGTGTTTTTGCCATGAATGTTTTTGCCAAGCAAGGGATGATACTCTATTTCGCAGCTTACAGTGTTGCAACCATTGGGATTTTTGCAGTTCTGTCTAAATTCAAGGATCATTCCATCGATGCCTTCAACGGTTTTGCCAAAAAACATCCGCTGGTCGCATTTTCCATGTTGATCTGCATTCTTTCACTTGCGGGTATTCCATTGACGGCTGGCTTTTTTGCCAAATACTTCATGTTGCTTGCTGTACTCAAAGATGGTGATTTCATTTGGCTTGCCATTGTGGCCATCCTGTCTGCTGCAGTAAGCGTTTACTATTATTTCAGGGTGATTCAAGCCATGTATTTTAAGGAAGCTAGCCATGAAGAGGAACTTGAGTTCAGCCCTTCTTTCAGGTTTATTTTGCTTGGAGCAGCCATCATCATCCTGGTACTTGGTGTACATCCTGATATCCTGACCGGGCTTTTATAGGCTTGTATTTTTCCTAAAGGCAGTTGTGGACAGTCCGCTCATCAAACTTTTCAATTTCAGACCAAAGGTTTGACTAATTTTATGCCATGAAATTCATGGATAACCTGGCCTTGGCATGGAGAACCGTACGGGGCAATAAATTGCGAACAGGCATTACTGTAGCCATTATCGCATTCGGAATCATGGCCCTGGTGGGCATCATAACGGCCATTGAGGCGATGAATACCAGTCTCAGGGATAGTTTCTCAACCATGGGTGCGAATGCCTTCAGCATCCGTTTCAAGGAGCGCAAGGTTTCTTTTGGAAGGGGGGCAGACGTGACACAGTCCAATACCAAAACAAGCAGAAGAGAGAGAAAATCCAATACCGGAAAGATCATCACTTACCGTCAGGCAAGGCAATTCAAGGATTTGTATGATTATCCTGCAGATGTCAGCATCGGCCTGAATGGAGCAAGAAATCAGGTGGTCAATTTCGAAAACAAGAAAACCAATCCTACCGTTTCCATCAATGGCGGCGATGAGAATTATTTGCAGCTCAATGGGTATGAGATTGGATTTGGAAGGAATTTCAACAAGACTGATGTTGAAAGCGGGCAGGATATTTGCATCATTGGAAAGGATGTTGCTTCTAAACTTTTTGGAACCAAATATGAGCGTGGCCTTGAAAAAGTAATTCGCGTGGGTAACAACAAATACCGGGTTGTTGGCATCACAAAAGAAAAAGGTTCCAGCTCTTTTTTACAGGCAGACAATGTGATTTTTTCTACATACACCAATGTTAGGCAGCGTTTTGCCAATAGAAACCAGTCTTTTTCCATTGCCATCATGGTGCCCGATGTGAACCTCATGGAGTCTGCCATTGGTGAGGCTGAGGGGGTATTCAGGACTATCAGGGGATTGGAGATTACTGAAGACAATAATTTTTATGTGGACAAAAGCGATAGCATTGCAGAAACCTTTATCAAATTGTTGGGTACCATCTCTGCAGCAGCAGGAGCCATTGGGTTTATAACGTTGGTAGGTGCTGCCATTGGCCTGATGAACATCATGTTGGTGGCGGTAACAGAGCGCACCAAGGAGGTAGGATTGATCAAGGCTTTGGGTGGAAAAAGAAATTCCATTCGTGCACAATTCCTTTTTGAATCTACCTTGATCAGCCTCATGGGTGCTGTGATTGGTATATTGCTTGGTGTTATCATTGGAAACCTGGTAGGAAGCCTCATGGATACGCCATTTTTCATACCATGGAAGATTATATCTATCGGCATCATCATTTGTTCTGCTGTTGGCATCACTGCAGGATTGTATCCCGCCATGAAAGCCTCAAAGCTTGATCCGATTGTTGCTTTGCGCTACGAATAGAAACAACAAGCCTTTCGCCTGGCTAGGACTTGAATAGATTTTGTTATAAACGCGGAACGCCTTCCAATTGGAAGGCGTTCCGCGTCAGATCTATGTCAGCAATGTTTACTTTGGATCAAGCGCGTTCTTGATTCTTTCCGCAACATCCTGCAGATGATATTTGCTCATTGCATCAGGATTGCCTGCAGCAGATGCCTGTATTTCAGACCTCAGTGAAGCAAGGTGTGCACGAACAACTGATGTGATGTCGGTTTTCTTTGTATCAGGGCCCATGCTCATTGCACCACCCATGGACAATGTTACACCTCCACCAGCATTGTTGCCCAGCAGGGAAATCATTCTTTCAGCATATGCTTTTTGAAGATTTCTTCTTGTTCCATCAATTTTCTTTTTGGCCGCAAGTTCAGACCAAATGCTTTTTTTCAGGTCGGAGAACAGCTCGTCAATCGTATAGGTATTGGTATACCTGTTCGCTGCTGTGGTCATTCTGGTAAGACGTGAAGTAGACAGGATACTGCTAAGCACATTGTCTTGGATGGATCCAAGTTGGTCAGCAGTTGGGCTGCTGATCTTGTCAAGGATATTGTTGTCCAGCATCCATGTTGGCGTGGTAAACAACTGGGTATTTACAAAAGCAACAGCATCTTTTTGCATGGCTTTTGGTGTTGCTTCAAACACGCTTCCAGCTTGCTCAACACTTTTTTGTGTCTCATAATATCCACCAATATTGCGCACTACATGTCCGAGGTAACGGTTGAACTGGCTTACCACTTGGCCATACATCTGGGCAAGATTGGCATAGCGATCACCTTCCTCTTTTGTCCACTCAGGCAGGTTGGTGACAATTCTTTTCAGGTTCTTGATGCCATATTCACTGGCCCTCATGGCATTGTCTCCCAAGTCTTCGCTTTGTGTCCTGGCATCAGCAGTATTTCCATACTCATAGGTACCAAACCAAACACGTGGATTTTGTGCAATCCTTTCGTTGTAGAGTTTGTTGCGTTGTTTCTTGTCAGCTTCTTCAGTATCTGCACCGTATCCATAACCCCACTCGATGGCCCACTTGTCGTAGTCACCAATGCGGGGGAACATGCCTACTTTGCTGATCTTGTCCTCTGGTTGTGCTACGTAGTTGAAACGTGCATAGTCCATGATGGAGGCGGTATGACCATTGGCTTCTACCCATGTTTTATCACGGAGTTTTTCTACCGGAGTCTTGCTGCTGGATCCCATGTTATGGCGAAGACCAAGGGTATGTCCAACTTCATGTGATGACACGAAACGGATCAGGTTGCCCATCAGGTCATCATCAAACGTCATTTTGCGTGCATCAGGGTCAACCGCTGCAGCTTGTACGAAGTACCAGTCATGCACCAGGCTCATTACATTGTGGTACCAACCGATATGGCTTTCAATGATCTCACCGCTGCGGGGATCATGCACGTTAGGTCCATAGGCGTTTGCGATGTCTGAAGCGAAATAACGGATCACAGAAAAACGTGCATCTTCAAGGCTCATGGTGCTGTCGTTTTCTGGCCATTCTTTACCAACAATTGCATTTTTAAAACCTGCTTTTTCGAAAGCAGCCTGCCAGTCATTGATACCCTTGATCAGGTAAGGCCTCCATTTTTTCGGAGTCGCGGGATCGATGTAGTAAACAATCGGCTTTTGTGGCTCAACGAGTTCGCCTTTTTTCCATTTTTCTACATCTTCTTTCTTGGGTTGAAGGTTCCAGCGAACAATGAAATTCTCATTCTCAACCTTTTGCTGGTTGTCGCTGTAGACAGTATAGTCATCTGCGAAATAACCGATGCGTTGGTCATTGTTCCTTTTCTTCATCGGTGTTTCAGGAAGCAGAATGAAAGAGGTGTTGGTTTCTAAAGTCACCGCACCAGCAGCACTGGCTGCAGGCAGGCTCGTTGATGGGAATGGTGAAGGTGCTGCACCGAAGCCGCCACCGCTGGAGGCACCAAATGTTTTTACCGTGCGCACTTCAGTATTGATGGGGAAAGACTTGATTGTCTCAATATAAGAACGATCTGCCATCAGCATGGTCAGGTTCAACCTTCTTTTGGAGGAAGCATTCAGTGATACTGCTTGGTTGTCTCCTTTGAAAAAGTCTGTTACATCGATAACAGCTCCGCTTGAATCCTTTCCAAGAGACTTGACGTCAAATGCAGCTGCAATGGGGTCAAGGTTGGAGTTTCTTACAGCCTTGTAGATGGGCTGGGTTGAATCAGCGACGCTGATAACAGTGACCACCCTCATGAAAACGTTGTTGCTGGGGCCTTTCTCAAATTTGATCACTTGTTGGTTGGCCATTTCACCGCCATAAAGGCCGCCGCCACCTGCAATCTTTGAAAAACGGGTGATGGCCATGATTTCCCTGCCAAAAAGGGATTCATTGAGTTCGAAATAGAACTTATCGTCTACTTTGTGAACAGTAAAAAGTCCTTTTGAGGACTTGGCCTTTCCTGTAATGACCTCTTTGTAAGGCTTGGGTCCTGTTTTTGGGGCACCCATTGGAGGCATCGCAGGTGCGCCAGCACCAGGGGCTGCTGGGGCTGTGGCAGGGGTGGGAGGGGGTTGATCCCTCCGGTTCTGTGCAACCGAAAAGAATTGCTGGGTCAGGAATATACCGGCTATTGCGGCTGTCCTGATGAATTGGGTTGATCTCATTTTTCTCTTTTTTGTGGAACGTAAATATATGTTTTATGTATAATAAAACACCAGAATGTGAACAATGGTTCTGACGGCAGAAAAACGGAAAATTTGCGCCATTTTTAAATTATTTTAATTTTTTTTCACCCAGTGATTTTTTTTAACCAATTTCATTAACTTGCTCAGCGTCAACTGAAGTTTTCTACCAAAAGACTTGCTCTTGAAGTGATAATTCAGCGGGTGTAAACTATTTTTTTAACAAACAGAAATTTTAAATTCTAAAAACGAAAGTCATGGCTGAAACTAAACCAAATGCAGCTGCTAAAGCATCAACATCCAAAGGTGGAGGAAACGCAATTTCTTATCTGGCACCCATTATTTGTGTTATCGCCGGATATGTAGTATGGAGATTTGTTTTGGGTAATCCGGATGGATTTTCCAAGCCGGATGAATTGGGTGGTTTCTGGCCCTCACACAAAGGACCAACTGGTGCCTGGAACAAAATGTACGAAGGTGGTATTATCGTTCCTTTGTTGATCGGTTGTCTTTTTATGGTAATTGTATTCTCAATCGAGCGTTTCTTGACCATCAGCAAGGCGACTGGTACTGCTTCAAACGCAGAATTTGTACGCAAGGTTCAATTTGAACTCGCCAACAAAAATGTAGACGCTGCCATCGCTCTTTGCGACAAGCAAAAAGGAAGCGTAGGTAATGTAATGAAGGCTGGTTTGAAGAAGTACAAGGAAATGATTTCTTCATCAGAATTCTCTACTGACCAAAAGGTTGCTGCCATCCAAAAAGAAGTTGAAGAAGCCACAGCGCTTGAACTTCCAATGTTGCAGAAGAATCTTGTATTCCTTTCAACATTGACTTCTCTCGGTACGCTTATCGCCCTTCTGGGTACAGTATTGGGTATGATCAAATCATTCTCTTCTCTTGGTGAAGAAGGTGGATCAGGTGCTGCTGCTGAACTTGCGGTTGGTATCTCTGAGGCCCTTTACAATACTGCACTGGGTATCGGTACTTCATCTGTAGCCCT
>CAITQQ010000021.1 GCA_903894575.1 uncultured bacterium | reverse complement strand
GGTGTTCTGTCGATGCTGTTGAAGTCCTGTTTTGCATAACGAAACAATGGACTCCGCACAGCATTAGGATCACCTACAAATGCAATGCCATTGGCACCGGCATGATGGATATAACAGCCTTTGACTGAAATTTTTTTGTTGTAATTGTTGACAAATATTGCGTTGCCACCGACTTGATCAAATTCGCTATCAGTGATACTGCAATTTTCTGCACCATTGAATACAACCGCTCCTCCGCGGTAGACGGTCCAATCAGAACGGAGCAATGGCTCCTTGTTTTCCATGAAGGTTCTTGCGGTATGTTTAAAAACAAATCCCTTCAAGGTAATGTTTTGAACAGGTGATGTTTTTGTACCATTGAACTCAATCAGGTGCTTGAGGCGAACAATTTCAACAGATGCTTTGCTGAGATCCAGGCCCGAAGCGGGGATGTAATACAGAAGCGATGTTTTTGCATCATAGAACCATTCTCCAGGTACATCCAGTTCTTCAAAAATATTCTCAACCATGCGGTAGGCAGAATGTTTGGGAGATGGACGATTGTTCTGCCATCCGCCTTCTTCCAACAACTCGCCAGTGGCTGACTTTCCTTTGATGCTCCAATGCATGTCTCCCCAGAGTGCAGTGTGCATGGCATGAATGTATCCACCTTCAGGATTCTTCCATGTTGCAATTCTCTCTGGCTTCAATGGGTCGCGAAGAGAATCAACCTTCATGCTGTGGCTGAGGTCCCAGGTATCAAATACATTCTTTCCGCCAACTGCATTGGGAAAACGTGCCATTCTTTGTCGTACGCCATTGATGTACAACTGATCAATTTCAGATCCGACAGGAACCTTGGCGGTATACCAAACCTTATCAGTTTTCTGCCAATCCAGTTTCAACTTTTTACCTCCACTGATCACTACCGTTCCTTCTTTTTCGGCCATGTAGACCACGGAGGATTTGTTGTCTTTGGATGTAAAACGAACCGTTTCAGGGAGATAAAATGTACCTGCTAAAAAAATAACCTTTGCATTTTTTTCCTGGGACTTCCTTACCCGTTCCTGCGCAGCTGCAAAGCTTGCAATGGGATTTTTTCTGGTACCCGATGCTTTATCATTCCCTTGTGGTGAAACATAGATGATCTGGGCTTCCAGGAAACCATTGCAACAGAGTGCAATCAAGAATATCAGCAGTGCATGTTTCAATCCCATTTTGTTCATTTAAACAAGATTGATTAATTCTGCTCCTGTGGAAGGCACTGTAACATACATCTTCAGTTCTTTTCCCATGGTGGATTCATAGGCCTGACTGAATCGATCATACAGATCCTGCACAGCATCCGCCTTGACCAGGTTGATGGTGCATCCACCAAAACCTCCTCCCATCATCCGGGCGCCGGCGATGGATTCTTCCTCCTTTGCCAAAGACACCAAAAAGTCAAGTTCTTTGCAACTGACTTCGTACAATTCACTCAGTCCCTTGTGTGATCCATACATTTTGTCGCCAAATCCTTTGATGTCATTTTGAAGCAATAATGCACATCCCTGCTCCAAACGGATATTTTCTTCAATCACGTATTGACAACGCTTGTAGACGATATCCGTCACTGAAGTTTTGAATTCATCATCCAACATCGACAGTTCTACATCTCTCAGGCTTTGCACTGTATGAAAGCGCTGTTGAAGTGCTGCTACACCTTGCTCACACTGCTGTCGGCGCAGATTGTATTCGCCTCCTGCCAGTGAATGTTTGACCCCGGTATCAAACAACACAATTTTGTAATCTTCTAAATTCAATGGAAAATATTGAT
>CAITQQ010000020.1 GCA_903894575.1 uncultured bacterium | reverse complement strand
GGGCCATGGGTCAGTGATGAAGATGCAAGCAAATCTGTTTACCATAAAATCTACACAGTAAACGGAGGCGTCCCGTTGAAAGAAAAAATTGAATATCGCCGAGAAGCATGGGTGCGTACGGCAAACCCCAAGCCCATCAAAGGAACGCAGTTAAACAATCCGCCATCATCCAATACAGACCTGCAAGGCCTGGCATTGGATCAGGTTCAATTTGCCGGAAACCTTCCACTGGAGGCCATTGTAGCCTACAATGACCAAGGGGAATCCATTGAACTGATGGACAAGGTTGACAAGTCGGGTACGCTCAACTGGATTCCTCCTCAGGGCACCTGGAAGATCTATGCAATCTTCAGCGGCTTGCATGGAAAGATGGTTGAACGTGCTGCTCCAGGTGGGGAAGGATATGCCATTGACCATTTTTCAAAAAAGGCTGCCGTCAATTATTTCAAGAAATTTGATACTGCATTTGTGGGCCATGACCTTTCTTATTTGAGAGGATTTTTCAATGATTCCTATGAGGTGGATGATGCAAGAGGACAAGCGAACTGGACCAACGATATGTTCAGCCAGTTTCAACAATCAAAAGGGTATGACCTGCGTACCCAACTGCCAGCACTTTTGGGAAATGCAGACAAGGAGAGAAACAGCAGGGTACTCTATGATTACCGCTCCGTTATTGATGAAATGATCCTCAATAATTTTACCAAAGAATGGAAAAAATGGGGAGATGGGAAACAGAAACTGCTGCGCAACCAGTCCCATGGATCTCCTGCCAATACCCTGGACCTCTACAGTGTGGTGGATATTCCTGAAACAGAAGGAACCGATGTGCTTCGTTTTAAATTTGCCTCTTCTGCCGCCAATGTCAGTGGAAAACAATTGGTGTCTGCAGAATCAGCCACCTGGCTGAATGAACATTTTCTTTCCTCTTGGGGTGATGTAAAGAAAGCCATTGATCTCTATTTCTTGGGTGGCGTAAACCATATCGTTTACCATGGCACAGCGTATTCACCAAAGAATGCACCTTGGCCAGGATGGCTTTTTTATGCTGCTGTGCATTTTCAGCCGGTCAATCCACAATGGAAGGATTTTCATGTACTCAACAACTATATCGCCAAAGTGCAGTCATTCCTGCAACAGGGCAAGCCAAACAATGACCTGCTTGTGTATTATCCCATTGTTGATCGGTATGCACAAACTGGAGGCCCACTCTTGCAACACTTTGATGGAATGGAAAAGAATTTTGAACACACTGATTTCGAACACCTCTCACAGCATTTGCAGGGAAAAGGAATTGGGTTTGATTTTTTCTCAGACCGTCAATTGCAACTGTTTGAAAACAAGGGAAAATCAATTGTCTCTGCTGGAAATACCTACCAGATCATTGTACTGCCAGCAATCCAGCAGATGGACGCCACATCACTGGCAAAAATCATGGAGCTTGCCAAACAAGGTGCAACCATCATTGCATATAAACAAATGCCCAAGAGCGTTCCTGGGTTCTCCAATCTTGAGGCAAGGCAAAAAGCATTTGATGCGCTCCTCGCTGGACTGAAATTTGCTGAGAACGGAAAGCTACAAACTGCTACAGTAGGAAAAGGAAAATTGATTGTCGCATCAGACATCGAATCCTTGGCTTCACTGGTATCCCTTTATCAGCGACCATTTGAACAAAAAGGTTTTCAATCTATTCAACGGAATCTGCCTGATGGTCATGTTACTTTCATCAACAACAGGACGGAGAAGCTTTTGGATGAGTGGGTCAATATTCCTTCAAATGCATCAACATCACTCAATTTTTATGATCCCATGACCGGCAAGATTACTGCGGCATTGACCCGATCCATCTCATCAACGCAGGTGGCTGTAAGGGTTGCGCTGGGCCCTCATGAGTCAATCCTGTTGCGGAGTTCAACATCGCCCAAGGCTTCTCCCAAACATCAATACCCATCTGCAGTTGCAACCAGTGTTGCTATCAAAGGGCCATGGAAACTGGAGTTTCTTGACGGCGGACCAACCCTTCCCAAGGCTGTAAGCCTTGACAGCACAGGGTTCTGGACATCACTGGCTGATACATCGGCCAAGAATTTCTCAGGCATAGCCAGGTATTCAACCAATTTTGTTTTGCCTGATGAGAAGATTTCCAGTTGGACACTCTCGCTTGGAGAAGTGTCTGCAACTGTGGAACTGGTCTTGAATGGGATTTCACTGGGTAGACATATTGGTCCTGTTTTCAATATTGATATACCAGCCAATCTTTTGAAAAAAGAAAACAATCTCCAGATAACTGTTGCAAGCCTGATGGCCAACCGCATTGCCTACATGGATCGGAACAACCTTCCATGGAAAATATTTTACAATACCAACATGCCGGCGCGCAGAAAAGAAAATGCCCGCGATGGTATCTTTAGTGCTGCGGAATGGCCTCCTGTTCATTCAGGACTGAAAGGGCCCGTTGTGCTAAAAGGCAATCAATAAACGCATAAAGAGAATTTTACATGAAGCCTATCATTTCCATCCTGCTATCGTTTGTTGTGATGCATGCAGCTGCACAAAAAACCGAGCAGCTTTACCTTTCTGGAAGGGATAGCAAGCAAACCGTTCAATGGGATTTTTTTTGTTCGGATGGCCGAAGAAGCAATACCTGGGAAAAAATCGATGTGCCCAGTTGCTGGGAGCAGCAGGGCTTTGGTAATTATAACTATGGCCGTGATTACAAAACAAACGGAAAAAACAGCAGGTTTGCTGATGAATTTGGGTTGTATAAATATGCGTTTACTGTTCCTCAACAATGGAAAGGAAAATCCATTGATATTGTTTTTGAAGGCAGCATGACGGATACCGAAGTAACGATCAATGGTAAGCCTGCAGGCGTTACCCATCAAGGTTCTTTTTACCGATTCAGCTATGATGTTACTGCATTGCTCAAGCCGGGCGCCCAGAACCTTTTGGAGGTTAAGGTCAGCAAGATGAGCAAGGATGCTTCAGTGAACAATGCAGAAAGATTGGCTGATTATTGGGTTTTCGGTGGGATATTCCGACCGGTTTACCTGGAGGCCAAACCCCTGGTAAACATTGAAAGGGTGGGGATTGATGCAACACACAAAGGGGATTTTTCCCTGCAGGTACAGACCGCAGGATCTACTTCAAAAGGCGCAATTGTTGCCACCATATTTGATGCAGAAAAAAATGTTGTGGCTACTGCAAAGTCTGTTTTGCAAGCGAATGACAGTCTTGTCAACATGTCAACCAAGGTAAAGGATGCAATGGCATGGACAGCTGAAAATCCTGTCTTGTATACAGTACAGGTAGCATTGTTCGATGCTGCAGGCAAGAAAAAACACGAGGTATCGGAGAAGTTTGGATTCAGGACGGTTGAAGTGAGAAAAGGAATGGGTGTTTTTATCAATGATGTCCAGGTCAAATTCAAAGGCGTCAATCGTCATTGTTTTTGGCCCGAGACAGGGAGAAGCCTGAGTCGCGAACAACAAGTGATGGATGTTCGGTTGTTGAAGGAAATGAACATGAATGCGGTGCGCTGCAGCCATTATCCTCCCGATAAATATTTTCTTCAATTGTGTGATTCATTGGGTATTTATGTGATCGATGAATTGGCGGGCTGGCAAAAAGCGTATTCTACAAAAGCCGGTAAGCCACTGGTAAAAGAAATGGTAGAGCGAGACATGAACCATCCCTCCATTGTGCTTTGGGCCAATGGCAATGAGGGCGGAACAAACAAAGAACTGGATGCTGTTTTCACAGAACATGATGTTCAAAAAAGGACGGTAATCCATCCGCACCATCGTCCAGGAAACCAGTTCAATGGCATTGATTGCAACCACTACGAGGATTATTACAGCACAAAAAAAATATTGCAAGACAGCCTGATCTACATGCCTACTGAATTTTTGCATGCACAGGATGATGGTGGTGGTGCTGCTGCAATGGAGGATTTCTGGAACCTTCACTGGAATGCGCCAAGATCTGCCGGTGGATTCATTTGGGCCTTTGCCGATGAAGCCATTGTGAGGACGGACATGAACAATGTACTGGATGCCAACGGGCTCAATGCCAATGATGGCATCCTTGGTCCGCACAGGGAAAAAGAAGGCAGCTATTATGCCTTGCGCGAAATATTTTCTCCCGTAAAGCTCGATCTTCCCAAAAGAATCAACAGTGGTTTCGATGGCAGGATTTCCATAGAAAACCGTTTCCATTTTACCAATACTGCTGCTTGTACATTCAACTGGGAATTGGTTGATTTCAGTGGTCCTTTTGACCGATCTTCAGGCTATGTCGTCAGGAAAAAAGGACTTACCATTTCACCGAACATAGGCCCAACAGCAAAAGGAATTTTGCAGTTGGATTTGGGCAATGATTTTTTAAACCATGATGCATTGCTCCTTATCGTCAAAGACAACAAGGGAAATGAAATCGGGAAATGGACAACCATGATTCGATCAAATGAATCAATCTTGAAAAGATTCATGGTGTACAAAAAAGATTCAACTGCTGTTGCAGAAACGGATAGCTCATATGTTTTATCCGGTGGTGATGTCAGCATTGAAATTGACAAGCGAAATGGTCAGCTCATCAGGTCCCGGAACAAAATGAACGACTATGTTCATTCGTTCACCAACGGACCCATGCTGGTCAGGGGTGATGCAATATTTGAAAATGCATCCATTTTTCAGAAAGAGAATTCAACTGGTGCAACATTCAATTTCAAAAGCAACTTGAAAAAAATTGAATGGAGCATCAACGCCAATGGTTGGGTCACACTTCATTATGCCTATGCACTGGAGGGTGATCATCCTTTTTCCGGTGTCAGTTTTTCTTATCCTGAAAATTATGTGCTTGGATCGAAATGGCTGGGCAAGGGCCCTTCAAGACAATGGAAAAACCGCATGGCCGGAACACCCGTCAATGTATGGCAAAACCTGTACAACAATACCCAAACCGGGTATGCACCCAATATCTATCCAGAGTTCAAAGGATATTTTGGTGAAGTGGCATGGATGGAATTGAGCACGGTAGAAGGGAAAATATTTATTGCCAGTCCTGATGATGGATTGTTCATGAGGTTATTCGATTTCAATGGATTGACCACAACCGGAAAAGCTTATCCGCAATTGCCTCCCGGCAATATTTCTTTCCTGGATTGCATTCCGCCCATTGGCACCAAACTCGCCATGGGCGTTACGTCCAATGCTGCAGTATTTGGCCCTCAAGGAGAAATGAATCACCTCAGTGGGTTAAAGCAAAGAACATTGTATTTTTATTTTGGCCTTCCCAAGATCACTGATTCCAAAGAGCAATATTCAAGACCTCTGATTGATAATGTTTTCTAATCAAATGATTCATGGATGCTAAGCAAGAACATACAACCACTTCAATCATATTTACCCACCTGGATTAACAAATATTTTTAAATTCTATATCATGGTTTTTTCACGTTCATTGCTCATCATCGTTTTGATTTTCTCGCAACTGCAACTGATCAAAGCTCAAACCGTTGCACCAGAATGGACCAAGAAAGTTGGAGCCAGAACTGTTCCCAAGGGAACGGCTGTTTTCACTGTCAATGCATTTGGTGCCATTCCTGATGGCGTGACGGTGAGCACGGTGGCCATACAAAAAGCCATTGATGCCTGCGCGCAAAAAGGCGGTGGTGTTGTGGTTTTCAAGCCTGGCACTTATGTCACAGGATCCATTTTCCTGAAAGACAATGTGCACCTCAGGATTGATGAACAAGTGACCCTCCTGGGGTCGCAGGATTTCAATGACTATCCAGACATCAGCACCCGGATAGCAGGGATTGAAATGGTATGGCCTGCAGCACTGATCAATGCAATAAAGGTGAAGAATGTAGCCATCACTGGCAGAGGAGTCATCAATGCAAGAGGGAAGTTTTGCTGGGATAAATATTGGACCATGCGCAAAGATTACGACAAGAAAGGATTGCGTTGGATTGTTGACTATGATGCAAAGCGTGTCAGAACCTTGCTTGTACAAGAAGCAGAAGATGTTACGCTCAAAGGACTGACCTTCAAGAACGCAGGTTTCTGGACCGTACAGTTGCTCTATTCATCACACCTTACCGTTGATGGCATCACCATCAAGAACAATGAAGATGGTAGCGGCCCAAGCACAGATGGTATCGACGTTGATTCCTCCACCTGGACCCTGATTGAAAACTGCGACATCGACTGCAATGACGATAACTTCTGTTTGAAGG
>CAITQQ010000019.1 GCA_903894575.1 uncultured bacterium | reverse complement strand
ATCAATATTTTCCATTGAATTTAGAAGATTACAAAATTGTGTTGTTTGATACCGGGGTCAAACATTCACTGGCAGGAGGCGAATACAATCTGCGCCGACAGCAGTGTGAGCAAGGTGTAGCAGCACTTCAACAGCGCTTTCCGTTAGTTCAAAGCCTGAGAGATGTGGAACTGTCCATGTTGGACGATGTGTTCAAAGCATCAGTGACAGATCTGGTCTACAAACGTTGTCAATACGTGATTGAAGAAAATTTGCGATTAGAGCAAGGTTGTGAACTGTTGATAAAAAATGACATCAAGGGATTTGGTGACAAAATGTATGGATCGCACAAGGGGCTCAGTGAATTGTATGAAGTCAGTTGCAAAGAACTTGACTTTTTGGTGTCTTTGGCAAAAGAGGAGGAATCCATTGCCGGCGCCAGAATGATGGGAGGAGGTTTTGGAGGATGCACCATCAACCTGGTCAAGGCGGATGCCGTTCAGGATCTTTATGATCGATTCAGCCAGGCCTATCAATCTGCAATGGGAAAAGAACTGAAGATGTATGTTACTGTACCATCTACAGGAGCAGCTTTGGTCAATCTGAATTAAATGAAGAATATGGGATTGAAAAATGTGCTAATGATTTTTTTGCTTGCATTGTTCTGCGGTGGGTCCTTGCAAGCCCAGGTGATTTATGTTTCGCCTCAAGGAAATGACAACGCATCCGGTACCAGAAAAAATCCCATTGCAACATTTGCCGCGGCGCAGGAACGGGTAAGGAAGTCCCAGGAAAAAAATGCAAATATTATTTTTTTAGCAGGTACATTTTATCTCCCAGAGACGGTTCGTTTTACTTCTAAAGACAGCAAGACTTCAGTGGTGTACATGGCTGAAAAAGAGGGGACGGTTGTGATCAGTGGAGGTAAAAAGTTGAAACTGAATTGGCAGAAAACTGATAAGGGATGGTTTACTGCAAAAGTTCCTGTAGGATCTGAAATCGATCAGTTGTACATCAATGGCGTGCGCCAAAGAATGGCACGTTTCCCCAATGCAGTTGGTGGCAAAAATGTGTTTGATACCTGGGACCTGAGCCACAGCATGAAGGTTGATTCTCTTCGTGACCCATTGAAGGCTGAAAGAATTGCAACATGGAAAAACCCTGAAGGAGGATACATTCATGCCATGCATACCGCACTCTGGGGAGACATGCATTGGAGCATCAACGGAAAGTCAGCCACTGGCGAGTTGTTGGAAGAAGGCGGATGGCAGAACAATCGTCCATCTCCCAAACATCCAGCCTACCGCATGGTTGAGAATATTTTTGAAGAGCTGGATGCTCCAGGAGAGTGGTTCTACAATGCAAAAGCATCGCTCTTGTATTACATCCCCGAACCAGGTCTAGACCTGAGCAAAGCATCTGTTGAAATTGTACGCCTCAAACACCTGATAGAATTCAATGGTACAAAAACATCTCCTGTAAAAAATATTGTTTTAAAGGGGTTTGTTTTCAAACATACCGCAAGAACCTTCATGGAAAACAAGGAGCCATTGCTCCGTTCTGATTGGACAGTTTACAGGGGAGGGTCAGTTGTTTTCAATGGTGCAGAAAATTGCACAATATCAGACTGTGAATTTGATCAGGTGGGTGGTAACGCAGTATTCATCAACAACTACAACAGAAAAATTTCCATCAAAGGATGCTATATCCATCATGCAGGTGCCAATGGCATTGCATTTGTTGGAGATCCTAATGCTGTGCGGAGTCCCTTGTTCCGTTATGCAAAACAGGACTTCAACAGCATCGACAGAACACCCGGCCCTCAATCGGACAATTATCCTTTCGATTGTACCGTTGATGATTGTCTCATCACCATGACCGGCAGGGATGAGAAACAAACATCACCTGTGCATATTTCAATGTCCCATAAAATTACGGTTCGCCATTGTTCCATTTATGACGTGCCAAGGGCTGGGATCAACATCAACGAAGGAACCTTTGGTGGCCATCTGATAGAACATTGTGATGTTTTCAATACAGTCTTGGAGACCGGAGACCATGGCAGTTTCAATTCCTGGGGAAGGGATCGGTACTGGACGCCAGAGATAAATGAGTCTGTTCCGGAGGTGAACAAGAATGAGCGTTTTCCTTTTTTAGACATGCTGGACTCCAATACCATCCGCCACAACCGTTGGCGATGTGATCATGGATGGGATATTGACCTTGATGACGGATCCTCATGGTACAGGATCTATGATAACCTGTTGTTGAAGGGT
>CAITQQ010000018.1 GCA_903894575.1 uncultured bacterium | reverse complement strand
TGATCAAGGCAGTATTTTTTGGAAGACCACGGAATGCACGCATGAGCTGGAGTCCTCCGTCTTGCGGGCCATCCTTTCCTTCTGTAATCAGTTTATTGGCATCCTGCATGGATTTCAACACCACCTGTTTTTGCACCTCAACCAGTTGCTGGATCTTCGGCTTGTGGATATGGAATTGCTGGTCATCGCCTCTTGGAACAGGTCCTGAAATAATCAGTGGCGTTCTGGCATCATCAATCAAGACACTGTCCACCTCATCCACCATCGCAAAATGGTGCTTGCGTTGTACCATTTCGTCTGGGGTATGGACCATATTGTCCCTCAGGTAATCAAATCCAAATTCATTGTTGGTGCCATAGGTGATATCCGCCTGATAGGCCTTTCTTCTTGCATCTGAATGGGGCTGGTGCTTGTCTATGCAATCCACTGTCAATCCCAACCACTCAAACAGGGTTCCATTCCACTCGGAGTCACGTTTGGCCAGATAATCATTCACCGTAACGATGTGTACACCTTCTCCGGCAAGGGCATTGAGGTAGGCCGGTAGGGTGGAGACCAGGGTCTTTCCCTCACCAGTGGCCATCTCGGCAATTTTACCTGAATGCAATACAGTACCACCAATCAACTGCACATCATAGTGAACCATGTTCCAGTTCACCAGGCTTCCGGCGGCCATCCAACTGGTTTTGAAGATGGACTGGTCTCCTTTGATGGTGATATAGTCTTTTCTCACGCCCAATTCACGGTCCAGCTCAGTAGCAGTGGAGGAAAGTTCTTCGTTCTCTTTGAAGCGCCTGCCGGCCTCTTTCACTACAGCAAAAGCCTCAGGGAGGATCTCCTTGAGGGCATCCTCAATCTTTTGGTTGCGTGTTTTTTTGAGTGCGTCAACCTCTTTGTAAAGGTCGTCCCTGCCAAGAATGTCCTCCACAGGAAGTTGATCTGCCTGTTGGGTCAAGGCATCGATATTGTTATCTATTTCGGTCAGTGATTCCTTGATCCTTGACCTGAACTCACTTGTTTTTGACCTGAGGGCATCGTTGCTCAGCGCCTGGTATGAAGCAAAATGTTCGTTGATTTTTTGAACAAGGGGACGAATTTCCTTGACATCTTTTTCTGATTTGCTGCCTCCAAATAAACCCGATATAAATTTAAACATGTTCTTCTATTCTTGCTAAGGGCCAAAATTAATCCTTTTTGACCACTTGTTGACCCACCCTTGCCTGCCTTAAACTTTAAATATTTAATTAAGGTTAATTTGATTTAACAATTTTTGACCGAAGGTGTTTAAGTACCTTTGGCATCCAATTCCACGAATACAATCATATGAGCAGATATTTTAAGTTGTTTTTAGCGTCTTTGGTCATCTCTTTCAGTGCATTTTCACAGGATGGCTTTCAGGTCAACGGCCGTTTGGTCGATACCTTGGGCAATCCGATCGCCAGGGCTACCGTGGGTGCATACATCGCAGGGGCCAAGGATACCATCAAAACTGTGTCCAACAATGTTGGCTTTTTTCTTATAAAAGGCATTCCAGCGCGCAAATTCGTGCTCATGGTTACCAGTGTAGGTTATGGAACCAATCTCAAGGCGCTTACGATCCCAGAGGGGGAAGAGGTACTGAAATTGGAGAATTACAAGTTGTATCCAGAGTATAGCTCCCTTCAGGAGATTGTCATTTCCACTCCTCCCATCATTGTAAAGGAAGATACAGTAGAATACAAGGCGGATTCATTCAGGATGAAACCCAATGCCATGGTTGAAGACCTCTTGAAGAAAATGCCAGGCCTCGAGGTGGATAAGAACGGAAACATTACGGCCCAGGGGAAAACGGTGAGCAAGGTAAGGGTGAATGGAAAGGATTTCTTCAGCGGAGACCCCAAAGCAGCAACACAACAGTTGTCAGCGGACATGATTGACAAGGTTCAGGTGATTGATGATTATGGAGACCTGGCGAATATTTCTGGAATCAAGGATGGTGAGCCAGACAAGATCATCAACCTTCAATTGAAGAAAGACAGGAACAAGGGGATTTTCAGCCGTACCTCCGTTGGGGCAGGCTCGAGCGACAGGTATGCTCTGGGTACCAATGTGAACTTTTTCAACAACAACAAACAGATTTCCGTGTTTGGCGGCGCCAACAACAACAATACCAGTACTTTCAACTTTGACGGCGGTGGTGGTAGCGGGGGCGGCGGTGGTCGCGGTTTCCAGGTAAGGATTGGTGGCAACAACCAAGGCGGCTTCGGTGGCGATGAGGGATTGAGGATTGCCAATTCACTGGGTGTCAACTTCCGCAATGACTTAGAGAACAAGAAAGGGTCCATCTACGGTAACTACAGTTACTCTACCCGTGAAACTAATGTACAGCAGGATGTGGCATCACAAAACTTCTTTCAGAACACCAAGTTTTTGAACCATCAGGTGAGTTCTTCCCTTAGTGACTCCAAGAGCCATAGGGCTTCCCTGAACTTTGAGTGGAACATTGACTCCTTTAACTATGTGAAATTCATTCCTGAATTTACCACAAGGGCTTCCAACAGTGCCTCAAACTCATTGTTTGACTATATCCGCAATGACCTGGATACAACCAGCAAGGGCAGCAACAACAACAAGTCCACCTCACTTGCGCCCAATTTCTCAGGAAACCTGATCTTCAACCACAAGTTCAGAAAACCCGGAAGAAATCTGTCTGTTAACATCAACGGAGGATATAATTCTACTGATGGCGAGGCAAACAAAATCAACGTTACCAACAACTATTTGCCGATCAGGGCCTCCAATATTCTCAACCAAAACGTTTTCACCGACAACAATGCAGATAATTTCAGCATCAGGTTCAACTATTCTGAGCCTTTGATGAAAGGGCGTTTCCTCGACTTGATCTACCAATATGGTCAGTCTTACAACAGCAACGACAGGGCCACTTATGTGGTAGACCCTCAGGGCTTGGAGACTTTCTCCACCACCCTGAGCAATGCGTTTGAAACGGATTTCTTGAGGCAGCGCATTGGAGCCAACCTCCGGACAGTAAAGAAAAAATACAATTATACCCTCGGTTTGAATGCTCAGCCCATCAACCAGAAAGGATACTCAGTATCCCGTGACAGTGCATACAATCCGATCAAGCGGGTAAACATGCTGCCTTCAGCGAATTTTGCCTACAACTTCACCAGGAACAAGACCCTCCGTTTCTTCTACAATGGCGATGCCAACCAGCCAAGCTTCTCACAGCTTCAGCCGGTAAAAGACATTTCCAACCCTCAGTATCAGACCCAGGGTAACCCGTTGTTGAAACCTGCTGTGGCGCACATCTTCAGTACTTCATTCAATAACCTGAACTTCCTGACCGGTCAGACCTTCTTTGTGGGTGCCAATTACAACTTCACCAGCAACCAGATTGTCAACAATACGATCAGGGTAGGTGGAAGTGGAAGCCAGCTTACCACTTATGATAACGTTGATGGCAACTACTCGGTGAGTGGATTCTATAACTTCAGCAAGCCATGGAAGAACCGTACCTATATCGTTTCATTCAATGGAACGGCTGCGTACAACAACAATATCTCCCTGATTGACAGCCAGCGCAATGTCGGCAAGAACCTTCTCCTGGCCCAGGGCATGAAGTTTGAGTTCAACTGGAAAGATTGGCTGGAAATTGATTTTGGTGGAAGATATGGCTTGAACAGGGTTCGTTACAGCCTTCCCGGTCAGAACAATGTGGATTATGGCAGCTGGACCCTCACCAACAACATGCGCATCGATATCCCTGGTGGATGGGTGTTCAGGAGTGATCTGGAATACATCATCAACCGCGGTCTTTCCTCCAGTGTAAACCAGAACATTGCTTTGTTGAATTCCTCTTTCGAAAAAACCATTTTCAAGAAGAAGAATGGAATCTTCAGGATCTCGGGTTATGACATCTTCAAACAAAATACCTCTATTGCCCGTACCATCAACGGAAACAATATCGTGGATACCAGGGTAAACAGGTTGACAAGGTATTTCCTGATGACCTTTATATACAGGTTCAACAAGTTCACCGCTGCCCAAACCAGCGGTGGTTCACAGTCTGGCGGGATGATGCGCACAGAGGGGAGGTCATTTTAACTCAACGAGCAGAAAAATTTCATACAAAACTCCTCCCCATCGGGAGGAGT
>CAITQQ010000017.1 GCA_903894575.1 uncultured bacterium | reverse complement strand
GCTGAAATTATCCGGAGAGTCCCTCGTTGGAGACAACGGATTTGGTATTGATCCCACCATGATCAACCGCTATGCCAAGGAAATCAAAAGTGTTGTGGACCTTGGTGTTGAAGTGGCCATCGTTATTGGCGGTGGCAACATCTACCGGGGAATGAATGAATCGGAAACCGGTATCGAACGGGCCCATGGCGATTACATGGGTATGTTGGCTACTGTCATCAATGGCATGGCCATTCAAGCGATGCTGGAAAAACAAGGGATGTATACCCGTTTGTTGACCGCCATCAAAATGGAACAGGTGGCAGAGCCCTATATCAGGAGAAGGGCCATCAGGCACCTCGAAAAAAACAGGATTGTGATTTTCGGAGGTGGTACGGGCAATCCTTATTTTACCACAGATACAGCAGGTTCATTGCGCGCTGTGGAGATTGGCGCAGATGTCATCATCAAGGGAACCCGCGTCAATGGTATCTATACCGCAGATCCGGAAAAGGACCCAACTGCAACAAAATATGATACCATTTCTTACAAGGAGTGCATTGAGAAGAACCTCAAGATCATGGACATGACGGCCTTCACCCTTTGTATGGAAAACAACCTCCCCATCATCGTTTTTGATATCAACCAGGAAGGCAACTTGAAAAAATTGGTGACCGGGGAGCAGATTGGAACCTTGGTCAAGTAAGCTTAAAGGAGCATATTCCAGTTGAAGAGGTTGAAGTCGTCCTTCGGCCTGTTGAAGGGGTTTAAGAATAACCTTCAACTTCTTCAACCCCTTCAACCACTTCAACCCCTTCAACTATATGTCCATCGCTTCCATCCGCAAAGACTACCAACTTCGTTCACTCTCTGAATCAGATGTGCACGCCAGTCCTGTATTGCAATTCAGCCAATGGTGGGACGAGGCTTTGGATTCAGCCATTGATGAAGTCAATGCCATGACCCTGTCCACCATTACTTCAGCAGGAAGGCCATCTGCGAGAATAGTGCTGCTCAAAGGGTTTGATAACAACGGATTTGTTTTTTACACCAATTACGAAAGCGATAAAGGGCAGCAGCTGGATGCCAATCCTTATGCATCACTGGTATTTTTCTGGAAAGAATTGGAAAGGCAGGTGCGTATAGAGGGAAGATGTGAGCGGGTGTCACCAGATGAGAGTGATGAATACTACTACAGCAGGCCTTTAGGAAGCAAATTGGGGGCATGGGCCTCACCCCAAAGCAAAGTCATTGAAAGCAGGGAAATCCTGGATAAAAAGGCCGCAGCATTGCTTGAGGAGTTTGCTTCAGGAGAAGTTCCCCGTCCATCGCACTGGGGAGGATATCGCGTAATACCTGAAACAATTGAATTTTGGCAGGGTCGCAGCAATCGGCTGCACGATAGGATAAAATACAGCACTAAGGATGGAGCCTGGAAGACGGAACGATTGGCTCCCTAAAAAGATCAGTTGTCAGTTATCAGTTGATGAACTGTGCATAATGAAACCACAACCCACAACTGATAACGGATAACGAATTAAGCCTTGCGAGGAGCAGCTTTCTTGCCTGCTTTGGCTGGTCTTGACTTACCGAAAGAACCTTTGAATATCTTTCCTTTCTTTGTTTTTTTGTCGCCTCTTCCCATTGTATTTGTTTTTAAAATTTTAAAGTGAAAAAAAAAGCAAGACACGCAAGCGTCTTGCTTTTTTAATTTTTTTTAAGCGGTTAGATCTTTGCAGAAAGCTCTTTACCAGCTTTGAACTTGGCAACCTTCTTTGCCTTGATCTTGATCACAGCACCAGTCTGTGGGTTACGACCATTGCGAGCAGCCCTTTTTGTTACAGAGAAAGTACCGAAACCTACCAGTGTAACTTTACCACCACCTTTAAGGGTTTTGGTTACTGCGCTAACAAATGAATCAAGTGTAGCGTTAGCCTGAGTCTTGGTGATACCAGCATCATCAGCGAGCTTGGCGATCAATTCAGCTTTGTTCATAGACGTAAATTTTAATTGATTTGTATACTGACAAATTTATAGGCTTTTTGATTCTAACAAAATTTTTTTTCTTCACTTATTTCCGCTAAAAGCCAATACTGACCTGCATTTTAGCCTGTAAAGATAATCTATTTTTCCACACTTATTGCACAATTGCCATTAAAGTGCGAAATCCTATTACCTGGTCGCCCCATTGGCGGGTTGCAAGCAAACGCAATGCAGGTGCATGTTCAGCAATGTATTTGCGGTAATGCTCCTCTGTTTCCGCATGAAATTGCACCGCAAAAGTCAATCCTTCCTCTTCATCAACCTCTAGCAAACGCAGCATCTTGAAACTGCTGAAAAGCCCTGTAGACATGATTTCTGGAATATGTGTTCCTTTCATCCATGTCATCCATTGTTCATGAATTTCATGGGAGACGGCATAGGTAATATTGTATACCAACATCTTAAAAATTTGAGAGTTCAAGATAGACAGGGCAATGATCACTGTGTTTGACATCCGGGAAAATCTCTGCATCAACAATGTGTGCAGAGAGGCTTTCTGTGACGTTGATATAATCAATGCGCCAGCCTTTGTTGTTCAGTCTTACACTGGGAAATCGCTGGCTCCACCAGGAATACCTGTGGGGCTCAGGATGAATTTTTCTGAAGCTGTCCACCCATCCTGATGCAAAAAAATCATCCATCCATGCCCTTTCTTCAGGAAGGAATCCTGTGGTATTTTTATTCCCTTTAGGATCATGGATGTCGATGGGATTGTGTGCAATGTTGTAATCACCGCAAAGGATGATGCCATCAAATTTCTTCTTTGTTTTGTTCAGGTAGGGCAGCATCTCATTCAACCATTCCATTTTGAAGGATTGTCTTTCGTCGCCAGAAGTGCCCGATGGGAAATAGGCATTGATCAGCAGTAGTTTTCCAAAATGCAGTTGAATCACACGGCCTTCGTCATCGCTCTGCGCATGGCCATTTCCTGTGACCACCTTGTCTGGTTTTATTTTTGTAAGTACAGCTACACCACTGTATCCTTTTTTGCTGCTGGCACTGAACCAATAATCGTGATAGCCCAGATCATTGATTTCCTTCATGTCAACATCATCCTTGGTTGCCTTTGTTTCTTGCAAGCAGATGATGTCTGCAGGATCAGTTTTCAGCCAATCAATCAAACCTTTTTTGATGGCAGCCCTTATCCCATTGACATTGTAGGAGATGATTCGCATGATTATTTTTTATTGTTGTCTTAGGCATCAAGGCTTGGCCTCAACCACTTTTCTGCTTCCGCATTATCCATGCCCTTTCTTGTTGCATAGTCTTTCAACTGGTCTTTGGTGATTTTTCCTACACCAAAATATTTGGCTTCAGGGTGAGCAAAATACCAACCGCAAACAGAAGAGGCAGGGAACATGGCCAAAGACTCGGTAAGGGTGATGCCAATCTGGTTGGTGGCATCAAGCAGATGAAACAGCTTGTTCTTCTCGGTATGGTCTGGGCAGGCAGGATAACCGGGCGCTGGCCTGATGCCTGTGTATACTTCCTTGATCATGTCATCGTTGGACAGCAGTTCATCTTTGGCATATCCCCAATGCTCTGTTCTCACTTTCATGTGTACATATTCTGCAAGCGCTTCTGCAAGCCTGTCTGCCAGGGCCTGAAGCATGATCTTGCTGTAGTCATCATGTTCTGATTCAAAGCGTTTGATGTGCGTTTCAATCCCTTTGATGGTAACTGCAAATGCGCCAAGATGATCTTGTTTGGCAACAGATGAAGGGGCAATGAAGTCAGCCAGTGAAAGATTGGGCTGGTTTGCAGCCTTTTTCATTTGCTGACGAAGGAATTGCAATTCCAGTTCTTCATGGGTTTCTGTATTGAGCAAGGTGACGCTGTCGCGGTCATTGCTGTTGGCAGGCCAAAAGCCAATCATGGCCTTGGGTTCAAGCCATTTCTCTGCCACCATTTGTTGCAACATGGCGTTTGCATCGTCGTATAATTTTGTTGCTTCCTTTCCAATGATTTCATCTTTGAGGATCGCTGGGAATTTGCCATGCATCTCCCATGCAATGAAGAAAGGCGTCCAGTCGATGTAAGGAACCAGCGTTTCAATGCTGATGTCAGTGATTTCTTTTTTACCTGTGAAGCTTGGTTTTGTGAAACTGGACTCAGCCCAATTGATGGTGAACTTACGCTTTACTGCTTCCTCGTATGAAAGCATTTCCTTGCTGTTCTTTTTGTTCGCAAATTCAATGCGCAGTTTGTCGTACTCAACATCGATGGCGCCAAGAAAATCTTTTTTATTTTGATTGAGCAGTGAACCTGCAACAGAAACACTTCTGGATGCATCCAGCACATGCACCACACCGCCATCATATTGTTGTGCAATCTTGAGCGCAGTATGCATGCGGGATGTAGT
>CAITQQ010000016.1 GCA_903894575.1 uncultured bacterium | reverse complement strand
GGAAGTGGAGATGATGATGCCGGACCTTAGGGACAACATTATTGATTATAAAAAAATGCATGCGCTGCCACTCGACAACAGCATTGCCATGAGCATGGCGCAGCGACTGTCAGCTGAAAATGTCAAACAAGAAAAACTGAAATGGAAGTATGACAAAAAAATAAAACTCCCAGCCAACTATAACGAACTGGCATTTTACTCCATCCAGGAGCTTGGGTCACTGCTGCGCAACAAATCAATCACTGCTGTTGTATTGACGAAGTTTTTCATCAATCGACTAAAACAATTTGGAGATACACTTCAGTGCACAGTGAGCCTCACCGAATCGATAGCCCTGGAGCAGGCAGCAAAAGCGGATGAAGAGTTGAGCAAGGGGATTGATCGTGGGCCACTGCATGGTATTCCTTATGGCCTGAAAGACCTGTTTGCAGTAAAGGGAACAAAAACTACCTGGGGCGCAGCACCCTATAAAAATCAAACCATCGATGAAGATGCTTATGTGTATACCAGACTGAAAGAGGCAGGAGCAGTGCTGGTAGCCAAGTTTACATTGGGAGCTTTGGCCATGGGCGACTATTGGTTTGGCGGCAGAACAAAAAATCCCTGGAACCTTGAAAGAGGCTCCAGTGGCTCATCTGCAGGATCTACTTCAGCCACAGTGGCCGGTTTGGTTCCTTTTGCTATTGGCACAGAAACCCATGGATCCATCATCTCCCCAAGCCATACCTGTGGGGCAACAGGATTGAGGCCAACTTTTGGAAGTGTGAGCAGATCTGGTGCAATGACCCTGAGCTGGAGCCTCGACAAGGTTGGGCCCATCTGCAGATCTGCGGCGGATGCAGCTACTGTTTTTGCTTATATCCATGGAACAGATAACAAGGATGCAAGTGCCGTCAATGCTGCTTTTAACTACAACAGCAAAACGGATGTAAAAACATTGCGCATCGGTTATGCCAAAAATCATTTTGATAAACTGGATTCATCTGCACAGGAATGGTCTGTGCTCAAAGCACTCAAAGCGGAAGGCCTTGAAATAAAGCCCATGAATTTTCCGGATACCGAAGTATATGCCTTTGATATCATCGGACAAGTCATCGGCGCAGAATCTGCTGCTGCATTTGACGCCTTCACCAGAACTGGACTGGACGACCAGATGACAAGGCAAACCCGTTTTGACTGGCCGAATTATTTTAGGGTGTCCCGGACCATTCCTGCTGTAGAATACATCAATGCCAACAGACACCGCAGCATCCTGATGGAACGGGTCAATGCGGCAATACAAGATTTTGATGTCATCATCACACCCAGTTTTGGAGGAAGACAATTGGCCATCACCAACCTGACCGGTCATCCTGCCCTTTGCATGCCCATCGGCCTTACAAAGCAAGGCGTGCCCAATAGCATAACATTCTTGTCCAACCTTTTCAAAGAAGAAGACCTACTGGCATTAGGAAATTACTATCAGGAAAAAACGGAACACGATAATATCCATCCTGAAAAATTCAGATGATAAATTGGGTTAGTTTTGCATCATGCAATTCAAGCTGCATTCTCCCTATTCACCAGCAGGTGACCAACCCAATGCCATCAGGCAATTGGTGGAAGGCATACAAGAAGG
>CAITQQ010000015.1 GCA_903894575.1 uncultured bacterium | reverse complement strand
CCAACTAATTTGAAACCGTCCCGGCTGTTCCAAAGAAACCATTTCCATTGATATAAGGATCTGCATCCGTGATATGATAGTGATAAATGCCAGCAGGATAATCAGTAGTGGCATGCTTGTGTCCATGATAGGCGTCCAAGCTGGCATTGGTCACCTTTGCACCATTCTCTTCAGGACCATATACAGGAAAGCCATCCAACAGAAAACCCAACAAGGCTGACTTGTTCAACTTTGTTTGGGTCAGGTAGAGTGGCTCAACATGATAATGGTACATGCCGCCAGGAGCTGGATGCCCCCAGCTTTGGTCAAAGCTTGCCATTTCTCCAGTCAAAGGTTGATTGGGGCCAGCGTACTGGTTGAAGAATGGCACTCCATTAACAGTTACACCGATGGGGCCCAAAGGGGTTGGTTTTTTTGTAGTTGCTTCGGCAGGATTGATCGGAATCTTGAAGGTATACGATAAGGTGTTGATGGAATTGGGATTCTTTACAAATGTTTTTCCGCCAAAAGTGACCCCGGAGAAATTTTCATAGAGTGGATTGGTTGGAGGATAATAGGCACTCTTGTGGTCTGGTGTACCAGTACTTTTGATGGTTACGAAAGATCCGTCGGAAGTGATGCTTGTGGCGCCATATATCTTTTTGTAAACGTCAGGTACAGTTGAAGGGGTTGAGGGGGTTGAAGGAGTTGAAGTTGCTGCCTTCTTGCAAGCCAAGCCAAGAATGATCAAGGCTGATAAGGTGAAAAAACTGTTTTTAGTATTCATGTTAAAGATTTAATGCAGGTGATTAATATTTGTCTGGAGGAGGAGGACGATGACCTTCTTCGTTCGGAGGTGGTGGAGGTGGCATGCCTGTTCTAGGCGGTCTGGCTTCAGCCATCATGACCGCAAGCTGATCCAGCAATCCATCAAATTTTATCTTTTGTTTGTCATTGCACAATGCCCTCAGTTTTTGGAAATGATCAAGATTGAGCAACTCCAATGCCTGTGTTTTAAGTGTGATGGCCTCTACTGCTTTCATTTTCTCAGGCTCAGGAATAACGGGTTGCTTGAGCAATTGGAAAAGGTTCTCTTTTGCAGTCCTTATATCCTTTTTCAAAGACCTTGCTGAAGCCTGATGCGCCTCGATTAAATCCTGAAAAGCAAGCAACTGACTTGAATCCAGTTCAAGCTCATGGACCAGAAACTCCCTTGGAGATCCTTTTGCATCTTTCATCTTTGGAGGCTTGTTGATCCAGAAGAACAGGATGGTCACAGCATTGGCCAACAGCAAAGTGGCTACCAACCATGTAAGAAATTTATTTTTATTGGCATTGTTCATTCTATCAACGGTTTAGTAAATTGAATTGATGGATTGATTGTAGTCAGCCGCAAACCGCTGTATTGAATACCCTTCGGCTTTGCTTTTTTCTGTTGATGAAAATTGAAACAAAAGGAAGCCATTCAGTACCAACAAGAGTGATAGTGCGGCAATGGCCATTGTCGGCCTGAGCATAAAGCCCCATTCCTCACCTGCGTTTCGGGCTTCCATTCTTGCCTTCAACCTGGTATAAAAAAAAT
>CAITQQ010000014.1 GCA_903894575.1 uncultured bacterium | reverse complement strand
GGAAGCATTTACAAACAACTGATTCCATTGGCCAATGCCAGCAGACCTCCAGGTGAATGGCAGACCTATGATATAATCTTCATCGCTCCAAAATTCAGTGCAGAAGGAAAACTTCAATCGCAAGCCAGGATAACTGTAATCCACAATGGAGTCCTGGTTCAAAACAATGCAACCATTTGGGGTGGAACAGAATACATTGGTATACCAGAATACAAGCCACATGCTGCTAAAGAGCCCATCATGATCCAGGACCATGGTGATTTTGTAAGTTTCAGGAATATCTGGATAAGGGAGCTTTAGTCCTGCGGACTTTCCTTTACTTCTTTGACAGTTGCAAGCATTTCTTCAAGAATTGTTTGCAACTGTTTCATTTCATGGACATGCTCCGTGACCAGCATGAAATTTTTGCCCACTTGCTTGAGGTGGCTCTTGTTGGTCCTGGTTTGCAAATGCAAGAGGATTGCATTGAATGTAGCGGAATGAAAATACGGTGAATCAGGATTGTTCACAAAATAACAGCGCAATGTTTTCTGCTTCAGTGTCATTCGCTCAAAACCAAGATCAACGGCCATTCTCCTGCAACGAACGGTTATAAATAGATCTTCAACACAGGCAGGAATTGGGCCAAACCGGTCTTTCATTTCATCATGAAAACGCTGCAGTTCATCTTCATCCCGGCAATTGTCCAGGCGGGTATACAGGAGCAGCCTTTCTGCAATCTGGTCAACGTACTCGTCAGGAATCAGGATTTCAAGATCCGTGTCTATGGTGCAATCGTGCACAAAATCATCTTGCTTGCTGATTTCATCCTTGAACACATCTTTGAAGGAAGTTCTTTTCAATTCCCGGATGGCCTCGTCCAGGATTTTCTGGTACATCTCAAATCCTATTTCAATCATGAAGCCACTCTGCTCTCCTCCCAACATGTTCCCTGCTCCGCGGATGTCCAGGTCGCGCATGGCAATCTGAAACCCAGAGCCCAGTTCAGCATGTTGTTCCAGTGTTTGCAAACGCTTTCTTGAATCTGCAGGCAATACACTGATGGGTGGCGCCAACAAATAACAGAACGCTTTCTTGTTGCTCCGTCCCACCCTTCCCCGCAATTGGTGCAAATCGCTGAGGCCAAACTGATGTGCATTGTTGATGATGATCGTGTTGACATTCGGAATATCCACACCACTCTCCACGATATTGGTACAAACCAGCACATCATATTTTCTGTGGATGAAATCAAATATCCTTTCTTCCAATTCATGCCCTTCCAACTGGCCGTGGGCAAAACCTACACTGAGATCAGGGCACAAGCTTCTGATCAACTGTGCCATTTCAGGCAATCCACTGACACGGTTGTGGATGAAGAAAACCTGTCCTCCCCTTTCAATTTCAAAATAAATGGCATCTCGGATATGGTCTTGGTTGAACACCAGCACTTCTGTCTGAATGGGTTGCCTGTTGGGAGGAGGGGTATTGATGATGCTGAGGTCTCTTGCCCCCATGAGGCTGAACTGTAACGTCCTGGGGATGGGTGTTGCCGTGAGGGTAAGGCAATCAACATTTGTCTTGAGTGTCTTTATTTTCTCCTTGTGGGCCACGCCAAATTTCTGTTCCTCATCAATCACCAAAATGCCAAGGTCTTTGAATTTGATTTCTTTGCCAAGCAATGCATGCGTTCCCACAATGATGTCTACCTTTCCTTCTTCAACTTTTTTGAGGGTTTCTTTTTTCTCCTTTGCAGACTTGAATCGATTGATGAAATCAACAGTAACAGGAAAATCCTTCAACCGGTCGCTGAATGTTTTGAAATGCTGGTAGGCAAGGATTGTTGTGGGAACAAGGATGGCGGCCTGCCTGCCATCAATGCAGGTCTTGAACGCAGCCCTGACAGCTACTTCCGTCTTTCCAAAACCCACATCACCACAAACCAGTCTGTCCATCGGATGCGGGCTTTCCATGTCCTTCTTCACATCGTCAATGGCCTTGCCTTGATCTGGCGTATCCTCATACATGAAAGAAGCCTCCAGCTCCGTTTGCATGTAGTTATCAGGAGTATGCGCAAAGCCTTGCTGAGACTTCCTTTCGGCATATAGTTTGATCAGGTCAAATGCAATTTCCTTGACCTTTCCTTTTGTCTTTTCCTTGAGTTTCACCCAGGCATCACTGCCGAGTTTATTGACCTTTGGCGGTGTTCCCTCTTTCCCTGTATACTTGGAAATCTTGTGCAGGGAATTGATGTTCACATAGAGAATATCATTGTCCCGGTAAATGATCCTGACAGCCTCCTGGGTTTGGCCACCGTTTTGTACTTTCTGCAATCCGCTGAAAACACCCACGCCATGATCAATGTGCACCACAAAATCTCCCGGCTGCAATTCCTTGAGTGCCCTCAGGGTTATCGCTTTACTTTTGTTGTAGGCCTGCTTGATCTTGTACTTGTGATAGCGCTGGAATATCTGGTGGTCTGTGTAAACCACGATGCCTCTGTTCTTGTCAATGAATCCCTGATGGATGGCGGTAGGAACCGGAACAAATTGAATCTCGGCTTTCAGGTCTGCAAATATGGAATATAGCCGCTCGAGCTGCTTGGGATTTTCTGCGAAAATATACAACTGCTTTTTAGCTGCCTCATGGGATTTGAGGTCCTTGATCAGCAATTCAAACTGGCGGTTGAAGGAAGGTTGTGGTGCGATATCAAAAGACAAAACAACATCTGGAGATGGAATAGTTGCTGTGGCCGCCATTTCTACAACAGTCCTTTTCTCCAAGGCAAGCTCCATCTGCTCAAAGGGCGTAAAGCCATTGGGGTCCGGTTCGGTATGCTTTTCATCGGTATCCCTGGCATCGGTTGGCTGGTGTGCCTGGGAAAGGTATAGGTTCAAATTGTCCTCATGATCGCGGTAACGATCCATGAACAATTGCCAATGCGCTGTGTAAATGATGGTATTGTCTGGAATGAGGTTGAAAAGATCAATTTTTTCACCGCCCTCATATGCGGCATCCGCATTGGGGATGATGTTGACCTGGAGCAGTTTGCGCTCACTGAGCTGTGTTTCAGGATCAAAAATCCTGATGGAATCCACATCCTGACCAAACAATTCAACCCTGTAGGGCTTTTCATTTCCAAATGAATAAATATCAAAAATTCCTCCCCGCATGGCAAACTGACCGGGTTCATATACAAAATCTGCCCTTTCAAACCCGTATCCCACCAGCTTTTCCATGACCAGGTCAGTGTCCAGCCGATCGTTCACCTTGATGCTGATGATGTTGGATGACAAGGACTCGGCCGTTGACACTTTCTCCATCAATGCTTCCGGATAGGTTACAAAGATTTTTCTGTTCCCTCCGCCGGCCAATCGGGTCAATGCTTCTGTCCTGAGCATCACATGGCTGCTGCTCTGGATCCGGAAATTCTTGTTGGTTTTGAAGGAAGAAGGAAAATAAAAAAGGTCAATGGGGTTGATGAGCTGTTCCAGGTCATTGTGAAAATAGGCAGCTTCTTCTGCATCCTCCAGAATTATCATGTGGTTGTGTCCGTTCAGTTCATTGCGCTGATAAAGGGCTGAAAACAAAAGAGCAGGAAACGAACCCGCCATTTTGGTGCAGAGAATTTTCTGTGATTGGGGCAAAAGAAGGGCCTCCGCCAGCTGTTGAACAGGGGGGGATTGAACATATCCATCCAAAAGAAACTGCAGATTCATGCCTTCACAAGAAAAACAAAGATAGGATTAAACTTTTAAGGCTTTTCAGGTCAAATTATTATGACAGAAAAAGCGAACATGAAGCTGAAAAATTGGTTAAATTGCCAGACACGTTACCAAACATGTATATGAACAAAAACAAAGCCCTCATTATTCCTGCCATTGCGATTATCCTCATGGGTGTATTGTACCTTTTCAACAGAGAGGAAAAGCAAGTTG
>CAITQQ010000013.1 GCA_903894575.1 uncultured bacterium | reverse complement strand
AACATTGCAAGCCAATTTTTTGGTGAAGCAACGCCTGGATTTCATCACCAAGGGATTATACTTGAGCGAGGCGGTTTCCTTCAATACCTGGACGCGATCAAGGTCCAGCAAGACGGCCACTTATGCACGGTATGACAATGGGATAAAAACCACCAATGATAACACCACAGATATCAGTGCCAATGGAACCACTCCCGAAGACCAATACGATTGGAAGCAAATAAACCTGACTGCCGGCTATGACCGTATTTTTGGTCGTCATGCTTTTTCCGGGGCTGTTAATTATTTTGCGAGTGCTTTTATTACTGATTCTGACAACAACAGCCAGGGATACAACAGTGGGAACAACATCTTCTACAATTTCTTGAACATTGGTGGAAGGTTCAATTACACCTACAATGAGAAGTATATCGCAGAGATAGGTTTTGGGTATAGTGGCTCAGACAATTTTTCTGCATCAAAGCAATGGGTAACTTATCCATCTATTGGCGCAGGATGGATTTTGTCGAAAGAAAATTTCATGAAAAATAGCCAAATCTTTAGCATGTTGAAGTTGCGCGCTTCAGCGGGCTTGTCTGGATGGGATGATACCAACAGCGGACGCTATTTGTACCAGCAATATTTTGTTTCCAATGGTTCATACAGTACCGGAAATAATTCGCTGACCAGCAACACTGGGTTGATACTTTCATACACAGCCAACCCCGACATATCTCCTGAAAAGAGTTTCAAGTATGATGTTGGATTTGATGCAAGCATATTGAATGGTTTGGACATCAGTTTCGACATCTTCAAAGACAATCGCTCAGGCATTATCACTCAGAACAACAGTTTAATGGCTGTTTTTGGTGGTATTCTTCCTTATGTGAATCTTGGCGAAGTGGTGAACAAGGGTTTTGAAATCAGTACCAATTACAACAGGAAGATAGGCGCGTTGTCTTTGTCAATCGGCGGGATGTTCTCGCAGTTCAGCAACAAAATCATTAATCAGTCGGAAGTGCCTCCTGTAAATGCCTACAGCAAGACCACTGGTCTTCCTATTGGATCGCTCATGGGGCTGATTGCAGATGGTTTTTATGATGTTGGTGATTTTAATTCTAATGGAAGTTTAAAGGCTGGTCTGCCGACACCTTCGTTCGGTGCTGTTCAGCCAGGCGATTTAAAGTACAAAGATCTTGATAACAATGGTCGTGTGGATCAGAACGATGTAACCAATATTGGCAATGCAGATTACCCTTCCAAAACATATGCGATCAACATGGCCTTGGAGTACAAGGGGTTTGATTTTTCTGCTGTTGTTCAGGGAATGGCGGGCAATGACATCAATATACTTTCCGCCTCAAATCTTCAGTCGGTTGCATTTGTGAACAATACCAATGTTTTCCCACTCGCTGGAAATGCTTGGGCATATTATCCTTCCCAAGGCATTGATACGCGTGCATCTGCCAATTATCCCCGCTTGACATTGTTGGCGAATGACAACAACTACCGTTCCTCATCATTCTGGGTAAAGAAAAATGGTTTCACCAGGGTGAGAAACATGGAGATGGGGTATCGGTTTTCATCATCATCTTTGAAAAGGTTGAAAATGGAAAATCTCAGGGTATTTGTCAATGCCGCCAATCCATTTACCTGGTCTTCCTTGTCTGAGCAATACAATATTGACCCTGAAACAAATGCAGGTTATCCCGGAATCAAATCATTCAACACGGGCATCACTTTGAACTTTTAAACGCAATCACCATGATATTGAAAAAGATAATCCTGCAAATATCCATCGTACTCCTGATCGCCTTTACAGCAGGTTGCAACAAGGAATTTCTGGATACAAGAATAGACCTTGCACAAACGCAAGATATCCTGAATACCAACTTCAGCACGCTGATTCAGTTTGCCAATGCACCTTATGTGTATTTGAGAAATGATTTTGCCATCATCGACAACAATCTTTT
>CAITQQ010000012.1 GCA_903894575.1 uncultured bacterium | reverse complement strand
TTACCAAGCATAACAATCTTGAGTAAAATGGCAATGTCTTGAGGCCTCATTCCATTATGCCTTCTCATGATACAAATATAGTTAATTTATCAATTCGCAAAATGCTAAATGATAATATGCTATCTTTAATAACAGATCAAATCAGCCAAATCCAGCGCTAAATCATTCGTAATCAACCCCTTTTGGGCTACCAAACGCGAATTTCGGTCAACTTTTAACAGTTGACCGATTTTTTTTGCCTTATGTTAATCAAAGAATCCAGAACAATGCTAAGCTTCATATCTTAAACTTGAACTGCTTGTATTTATATTTTATAATATTTACAAGAGAGAAAATCCCTTATCAATAATTTAAATCAACAAATCTTTTTGACTTTTAAGCCAAAAAGCAGGATGATCGTCAATTCAGAAAAAGTTGTTGCACTAACCAAAGGAGCAATAAGGAAGTTAGTTGACAGAAGAAAACAAGACGCCCGCACATTCGGCACTGATAACAGTCGATATTGCTATGCAGTATGGCTTAGGCATCTTGTTCATGCGCATAAGTTTGGATTTAATCAAATAAACAGTGTTGTTGCAGAGTTGGGGCCAGGTGAATCCATAGGAATTGGATTAGCAGCACTGCTAACAGGCAGCCGTAAATACTATGCTTTGGATGTGCATACTTATTGGAATACAGAAAGAAATTTAATGGTTTTTGACAAATTGGTGGAACTGTTTAGAAACAGAACAGATATTCCAGACAATCATGAATTCCCCAAGGTATATCCTTTACTGGATGATTATAGATTTCCATCTCATATGCTCAATGACAATTTGATGAATCAAATGTTAACCGAAGATCGGATCATACATCTACGGTCTGCCATCAAAAATATGGACCGCAACAGCAGTGATGAAATACAATTTTTCGTTCCCTGGGAGAAAAACACAGAAATTGAAACCGGTTCGTTAGACTATATATTCTCGCAGGCAGTTTTACAATACGTGGACAATATAGATAGCACCTATGAAAAAATGAATTCTTTGTTGCGTGAAGGAGCAATGATGTCGCATTGCATCGATTTTTCATCGCATGGAATGACAAAATCTTGGAATGGACAATGGCTGTATTCTGATGCAGAGTGGAAGTTTTTAAATGGCAATAAGAAAGTGATACTCAATAGAGAACCGAAATCAGCGCATCTTCAAACTAATTTTAAAAGTGGGTTTGATGTATTACTTACAAAAGATCTAAAAAAAGAAATCGAATTTCCTAGAAAGCAATTTCACAAAAAGTATGGCAGTTTGTCAGAAACAGATGCAGGAACAGCTGTATCATTCATCGTGTCCCAGAAAAAATAAAAAGCAATTTTATGCTATGACTTGAATATCCTTTTCATCAATACCCATTTTTCTCCTTCTTTTGCCCAGGGCAGCGGCAATTGGAATTTCCACATCAATTGCTCCCATTCTGCAATCTTGGGATTGGTTGCATCAAACAATGCTTTCTTTTCAAATGTAAATGCATCATCAGTTTCAAGGATCATGAACATCCGGTTGCCTGTCCGAAAGATTTCAATATTGCTGATGCCGGCATCAATATCATGTTGGGTCACTTCAGGCCATGCACTTCCTTTTGCATGATGGTGTTCGTATTCTCTGATCAGTTCTGGATCATCCACCAAGTCAAGGGCCAGACAAAAACGTTGCATGGTATTTCTTTTATGTGTTGAGTTATTTGAAAAATTGCTTGAATGAACGAATGGTTTGGGCTGCTGCAAGATCTGGATTAGGCCATGCGAATGCCTCTGCAGACACATAGCCATCATAGTCAGATGCCGTGAATGCATTGGCAATGGGTTGCATAGCAGTATGTCCAAAACCAACAGGTTTCCGGTTGCTGTCGGCAAAATGGACATGACCGATGTGTTGTATGTTTTTTTGAATGCTTGCTGCAGGATCAGCTTCCTCAATGTTCATGTGAAACAGATCAGCAAGCAATTGTATGTTGTTGAATTTGTTGGATGCAATGAACGCCGCTCCATCATCCAGCGTGTTAATGAGGTTGGTTTCATACCTGTTGAGGGGTTCGTAGATCAGCTTTACTCCAAGAGATGATGCATGTTGATCAAGTATCTGCAATGCTTCTGCCAATAAGCCAATGCTATTGCTGTGCATCTCGCCAGGAACAGTGTTTCCCTGCATTGAACCAATAATCGCAGGGGCGCCGAATTGTGCACCAAATTCCATCATCTCTTGAATAAATACAATGGCATTTTTTCTGATGGTGATATTCGCATCTGTGATGGTCAGTCCATGGATAACCTTTCCTGCGCCTGTTCCTACAGCAGCCAACTTGAGACCGTATTCCTGCAATAATATTTTGAGTCTTTCCGAATCAATGGCAGTGCCTGATGCAGTGAACAGTTCAATGGCATCAAATCCCAATGCAGCGGCTTTGCCCATGCTTTCTTCCAGGTTTTCCCAGAAAATCCATGGACCTGTTTTGATTTGGGGGACAAGCGCTATGGTTACTGCAGATTTGATCATGCGTCAGGATGATTAAAGTTTACCATGATTTTTATGATTCCTTTGGGATCTTCAGCCCAATTGGCAAGGGCTTCTCCGGCACCTTCAATGGATACCGTTTTGCTGATCACCTCATCAATGGGAAACCTGCCTTCTTCAAGATATTGGATCACTTCCGGGAACTCTGTGGTGCAATTGCGTGATCCCAGGATTTCAATTTCCTTGCGAACAAAAAGTCCTGTATTGAATTCCACAGGTGATTTTGCATATCCAATGCAGACAACCCTTCCAGTGTAGGCAACTTCTTCCACTGCCGTGCGATAGGTAATGGGGCTTCCAACGGCTTCAATGATGACATCGGGTCCATCTCCACCAGTAATGTCGATCAGCGCATCATGAACATTGATAAGATTGGGTTGGATAACATGAGTGGCTCCAATTTTTTGGGCAATGGCCAATTTTGAAGGATCAAGGTCTATGGCAATGGTTCTGGCTCCGCGGTGGACAGCAGAGGCCAACGCACCAAGCCCAACCATTCCGCATCCGATGACCGCAACCGTATCATGTTGGGAGACTCTGCCTCTTGCTGCTGCGTGAAAGCCAACCGTCAATGGTTCCACTAATGCCAATGCTTTCAGTGAGAGCGTTTTTGATACATGGACATCATTCCAATGAAGGGTAATGTATTCGGTCATGGCACCAGGGCGCCTAACACCCATGGTCTTGTTGTCCTGGCAGGCATTCCTGCTGCCTTTTCTGCAGGAAATGCATTTGCCACAGTTCTGGTAGGGATAAACGGTTACGTTCATGCCATTTTGAAAACTGTCAGGAACCGCACTGCCCTTTTGAACAATGGTTCCACCCACTTCATGGCCCAGTATGTTAGGATATTCTTGCAACTCGAACAGGCCTTTGAAACCATTGAGGTCTCCACCGCAAAAGCCAACCATGCCTATTTTTACCAACACCTCTTCGGGCCCGGGTATTGGAATGTCAATCTCCCTGATGGCTGTTTCTCCTATTGCAGTCAAATACAATGCTTTCATTTTATGGGTTTTTTCTGGATATATTGTTTTCAGGCATGCCTTCAAACCACATGGTGTTTTTTACAGGAGAGACCAGTTGATTGATCTCATCCAGCAGGCCATCTGGGATTGAAAATTCCACTACACCTGCATTTTTTTTCACATGCTGTTGGTCGCACATGCCAATGATGGTGCTGGCAATGTAAGGGTGGTCAATCGCATAGCGAATCGCTACATCACTGAGTGCAACGCCATATTTTTTGCAAGTTTCAATCAATGGTGCCTGCATGGCCTTTAACTCCGCTGGCGCATTGTGCCATGCGGGAATGGATGCATCAGACAGGATGCGTTGTAGAAGCGGTGCGGCATTCATCAATCCCATGTCTTTCTGTTGACAAAGCGGAACAAGCGCTGCATTGATCTCATCTTGTAGCAGGTTATAGTGTGCCCAGGACAACACTGTGTCCACTTCCACTTCTCTCGCGATGTCTGCGAGGTAGTTGACAGGAAGTCCTGTAATGCCAACAAACCGGGCTTTCCCGGATGCTTTTATTTTTTGAAGGGCCGGAATGGCTTCGTTCAACACTTGTTCTTTGCTCCCAAATTCAATGTCATGCAGTTGCATCAAGTCTACATAGTCAGTTTGAAGTCTTCTCAGCGATTCGTCTGCACTGTCAAGAATTCTTTGATAACTAAAATCAAAATCCCTCAAGCCATAGCGTCCGCATTTTGTGGCCAACAAGATTTCATTCCGCTTTCCCTTGAGGGCATCGCCCAACCGCGTTTCAGCCAGCGTGATGCCATAAAAAGGAGCAACATCAAAAAAATTGATGCCAAGGTCTATTGCACAATGCACGGATCGGATCCCTTCCGACTCGTCACAATCGTCAAATACATTTCCCAAAGGAGAAGCACCAAATCCTATCACAGAAACATTTAGTTCAGTTTTTCCCAGCCTGCGGTATTGCATCGTTAAATTAAATTTTCAAAGTTCAAAGCGCCATAAAACCCCTTAAAACTACATAATTACACAACGATGCAAACCAAACAATCCATTTTTTTCATTTTCTTGTTTTTGGGTTCGATTTTCTATAGATTACACTAACTTTTTTTGATGCTGTCAAACAACAAAAATCTAAGAATGGAAAGAAGAGAAGTCATTAAAAATATTGCCCTGATGGTAGGAGGGAGCATTTCCCTGCCTACATTGATGGCCATGAAGCTACACGAGAGTGGATTGTCTAATTCGCTTGATTTCACACTCTCTGCTTCGCAACGCAAACTGCTGGCAGAAGTTGCAGAAATCATTATCCCCAGAACGGATACCCCTGGTGCCATTGATGCCGGTGTGCCAGCATTCATTGAAATGATGCTGAAAGACTGTTATACATTACCGGAGCACCAAAGTTTTATAGAGGGATTGGATGCGCTCAACAGCAAAGATTTTTTAAATAAAAACATGGCGGATAAAATATCCATCTTGACTGCAATTGAACAGGAAAGCAAGGCCTTGATGAAAGCATACAATGTTCAGCAGACAAAAATGGGTGATAATGAGGACAAGGAATTGATGAATGCACAGAAAAAGGGTTTGCCTTTTTGGCGATTGATCAAAGAGCTCACGCTTCTAGGTTATTTTACCTCAAAAGTGGGGGTCAATGCCTCTTTTGAATTTGTTCTGGTACCTGGCAGGTTTGAACTGATCAAGCTCAAACCCGGTCAGAAAATTTTTGCTTATTAAAATTTTGATGCATGAATATCAATGTAAAATTTGAAGATCAACATACATACGATGCCATTGTCATTGGCTCGGGAATGACTGGTGGAATTGCTGCAAAAGAATTGACGGAAAAGGGATTGAAGGTGCTGATCATCGAGCGCGGTAAAGAAGTGGAGCATGTTAAAGACTATGATACTGCCTTCAAGGCACCATGGGAAATACAGCACCGGGACAAGGTGCCTGTGCATTCCGCCGAAGAACTTTGGGCCAATAATCGTTTTGTTGGATTGGCTCAAGATGACAAGGCTCATTTCATGACCAATGACAAGCAAAATCCTTATGTAGAAAAAAAGCCTTTTGACTGGATCCGTGCCTATCATACAGGTGGGAGGTCCATGCATTGGGGGCGCCATTCTTATCGCTGGAACAAACAAGATT
>CAITQQ010000011.1 GCA_903894575.1 uncultured bacterium | reverse complement strand
TCTAATATAAGCCATCCCTGGCATTTGGGAAGACTAAGGGCATTTAACATCCGAAATCAAGCCTAAAATAGGGCTGTTTGCTTGTTTCCTTCCGTATCCAGCCATTCAATCTCGGTTGTCTTGGTAAAATCAGTCAACTTGTTGCCAACGGCCTTCCAGCCCATCACCTCTACAAAATCTGAGACCCTGACCCTGGACTCTTTCAGCTGGGCACCTTTACCTGAGCGAATGATGGCAACTGGAGCAGCCTCGGTTGAAACAGCTTCCACCCGATTGCCTTCAGCTTCACGGATGAAAAAGAACTTGTTGTTCATGGTTGTTGTTTCAATCTTGAACCGCTTTACGTTGAACTGCAATTTCTCATTGTCCAGATAGATGGCAGTGATGATCTTTCTTTGATCAAATTTTTCTATGGTAATCAGCTGCTCAACATCAATTCGTTGTGTCAATTCAATGCTGGTGATTTCATAAAATCCCTGCTTGAAGATGACCAGCAATTGATCATCTGGCTGAAAACTTCCCAATAGCCTTCCTTTGCCATCAACATTCAAGCGACCAAAAACCTCATCAAACCAAATGTCCCTGCCACCAAGTGTAGACTTGCCTGCTTCCTTGAGTTTAACACTCTTGATAGGATATTTTGTGACTTGGTTACCAACTGAACTGCGGCCCTTGATGTCCAAGGTTTCGAAATAAAAATCCAGTTGCTTATTCCTGGCGCTGCAATTCGGACTCAACACGATGGCAACTGATTCTGCTTCCCCATTGGCATTGGCAGTGAAATAGTTGACCTTAGACTTGTCGCTGCCTTTGGTAAGGTCATACTCTTTGTCACGCGTAACACCTGTCACATTAAAACGTTTGGCGTAGGAAATCCCTGTTGCGCCATCCGTATAAATCATGTTGTACGTTGAGCGCTCATCATTCTTCTGGAATATGGCTGCATAGATAATATCCTTGCCGATGTATGCCTTATCATCCACTTTCACCACTTTCATGATCCCCTTTCGGGTAAAAACAATGATATCATCAAGATCGGAACATTCTGTGATGAACTCATCTTTTTTCAAGCTTGTTCCTATGAAACCCTCTGCCCTGTTCATGTAGAGGCGAACATTGGCAATAGCAACATTCCTTGCCTGTATGACATCAAAGGGCTTGATTTCTGTTTTTCTTTCCCTTCCCTTACCATATTTCTCCTGTAAACCCTGGTAATATGCCACTGCATAATCGGTAAGATTCATCAGGTGATGATTCACCTGTTTGATTTCTTCTTCGATCGCTTTGATCTGCATGTTCAGTTCATCAATGTCCAGCTTGTAAATGCGGCGAACCGGCTTCTCAGTAAGCTTTACAATATCTTCTCTGGTAATATCTCTCTTGAAAAGTTTTTTGAAAGGATCAAATCCCTTTTGGATTGCGAGCAAAACCTCTTCCCAGTCCTCATGCTTTTTCTCAAGCTCCTTGTAAATCTTTTCTTCAAAAAAGATCCTCTCCAACGAAGTGAAATGCCATTTTTCCTGGAGCTCTGAGAGCCTGATTTCCAACTCCTGCTTCAACAGGTCTTTGGTATTGTCTGCTGAAATCCTCAACAATTCTGTAGCGGAAAGAAACAATGGTTTTTGATCAACAATCACACAGGCATTGGGTGCTATACTGACCTCACAATCAGTAAAGGCATAGAGGGCATCAATAGTGATGTCCGATGAAATGCCTGCTGCAAGCTCAACCAATATCTCTACCTCAGCAGCAGTATTGTCTGTCACTTTTTTGATTTTGATCTTGCCCTGATCGTTCGCCTTTACAATCGATTCCATCAACTGTGTCGTGGTTACACCATAAGGAACATCCTTGATGACCAGTGACTTCTTGTCCACTTCAAAAATATGCGCACGACATCGGATGCGCCCTCCGCGTTTTCCGTCATTGTAATTGCTGGCATCTATCATTCCACCTGTCTGGAAATCAGGAAACAATTCAAATTTCTTTCCCTTGAGGTATTTGATGGAGGCTTCGATTAATTCGATAAAATTATGGGGAAGAATTTTGGTAGACAAGCCCACCGCAATACCCTCTGCCCCTTGTGCCAGCAACATGGGGAATTTCATTGGAAGGTCGATGGGCTCCTTTTTCCTGCCATCGTAACTCAATTGCCATTTGGTGGTCTTTGCATTGAAAGCCACGTCCAGTGCGAATTTACTCAGCCTGGCCTCAATATACCTGGCAGCAGCTGCATCGTCACCTGTTCTGACATCTCCCCAGTTTCCCTGGGTGTCCACAAGCAGGTCTTTCTGGCCAAGATTGACCAGTGCATCCTGAATACTGGCATCACCATGCGGATGGTATTGCATGGTTTGTCCGATGATGTTGGCTGCCTTGTTCAACCTTCCATCATCCATCTCTTTCATCGAATGAAGAATCCTTCTCTGCACTGGCTTGAGACCATCCACAACACCCGGCACTGCACGCTCGAGAATAACATAAGAGGCGTAATCCAGAAACCAGCTTTTATACTGTCCTGAAACGCCCGATTCATTGTCATGATCAATTACAAATTTCGCCTTCGCCATTGTTCTCTTTTTATTCAGCAGCTTCTACGGCCGTCCTCTTTTTAATGTCAAAATCCTTGAGCCCTTTCAATTCCCCCTGCACCTCAAACTGAGGCTGTTGCGCCAGTTCTTTCAGCCTCCAGAGCATGAATGTGTCTCCAGTCGTTTCCTTGTTCTTGGAAAGAAAGGCATTGATCACTTTATTGGCTTTCTGGGCATCCGCAGTGATGTACCTGGCCAGGTCTGCATCGTAGTAATCAACATCTTTTTGGATGAGTTTTTTACCCCCTTCGAGCAAGCGAACCATTTTTCCTTCTGCAGAAATTTTATTCCATTCATCAGCATCTACTTCAAATTCACTGGTGGTAATGGGCCTGGCCAGTTTCTTGGCTTTGAGGAATTCCCTTGGCTGGATCTGGCTCAGCCAATCAGGGTAAAATATGTTCCCTTTTTCATTGATAAAAGGAAGATTGTTGAGGTAAAGAATTTCGATCCTTCCCTGGAACTCAGACAATTGTCCAACAAGCCAATAATATCCGCAAACATCGTGCTTGTTTTGGGCAGCCCAGATCCACACCTGCTCAGTTTCATCATTGGCCAGGGCCTCTTTGATATTGAGCAAAACCTGCTCATCATTGACTTTTCCTTCATCTACAATGCCATCATGATCACCTCCGGCAAAAATCATTCTCCACCAGTCTTTTCTTTCTGCAGCTCCCTCGGGAGTATACATATTTTGAATAGGACCAACGGCATAATCATCACGGATCAGCATCACTTCACCATTCAATGAATCATCCAGTTCAATGGCCTTCTTTATTACCTCTACATCGGGTTCGTTGAAAACTACATGTATCATAATCAATCAGATTGAATCCTCCACTGTATCCAGTTCGATACGAAGATTTGAAACAATAAAATCCTGTCTTTCCTGGGTATTCTTGCCCATATAGTACTCCAGCAATTGCTGGATGTGGATTTGGCTCTCCAGGATTACCGGTGACTTTTTCATGTCAGGGCCGATAAACCGCTTGAATTCTTCGGGTGAAATTTCTCCAAGCCCCTTGAATCGGGTAATCTCTGCCTTTGCACCAATCTTTTTTACTGCAGCCTGTTTCTCGCTCTCAGAATAGCAGTACATGGTTTCCTGTTTGTTCCGGACCCTGAACAATGGTGTCTCCAGGATATAGACATGTCCATCCCTGACCAGGTCCGGGAAAAACTGCAGGAAAAATGTCATCAGCAACAATCGGATGTGCATCCCATCAACGTCTGCATCGGTGGCGATGATGATGTTGTTGTAACGGAGGTCATCCATCCCGTCTTCAATATTGAGCGCATGCTGCAAGAGGTTGAATTCCTCATTTTCATAGACCACTTTTTTGGTAAGCCCGAAACTGTTGAGCGGCTTACCAC
>CAITQQ010000010.1 GCA_903894575.1 uncultured bacterium | reverse complement strand
CGATTTGTCTTTTTGACTTTCGTGAAGACCTATTTGGCTTTTTCAATTATTTCTACCAGCCTCCAGCGTTTTGTTTTGCTGAGTGGCCTTGTTTCCATGATTCTCACCACATCACCTGGCTTTGCCTCATTTGTTTCATCATGTGCATGGAACTTGGTCGTCTTTTTAACGAACTTTCCATAGATAGGGTGCTTTACTTTCCTTTCAACAGCAACTGTAATGGTCTTGTCCATCTTGTCACTGGTAACTGAACCCGTTTTGGTTTTGCGAAGTTTTCTGTCAACCATTTCTTTTTATTTTAGCTCCCGGCCCAAGTCCGGATTTATTTTTAAAATTTATCCTAGACTAGGCAAGTGCTCTTTTTTTCAATTCAGATTTAAGCCTCGCGATGTCCTTTCTCAGTGCCCTGATACTCATAGGATTTTCAAGAGGTGTAATAGCGTGAGCAAACTGCATTTTTTTCAAACGCAACTCATCTTCTGTTATTTTAGCCTTGATGTCTGATTCACTCAGTCCAGTGAGGCTTTTCAAAAAATCAATCTTCTTTGACATGTGTAAGTTGTTTAACTTTCTTAATCCTTATGCCGCAAAATCCCTGCGAACAATAAATTTGGTTTTGATAGGCAGTTTTGCAGCTGCCAGGTGCATGGCTTCTTGAGCCACTTCCATTGTTACTCCCTCAACTTCGAAAAGGATCCTTCCTGGCTCAACAACGGCTGCCCAGAATTCAGGGTTACCTTTACCTTTACCCATCCTTACCTCTTGAGGCTTGCGGGTGATAGGCTTGTCAGGGAAAATCCTGATCCAAACGTTTCCTTCTCTTTTCATGGCACGGGTCATCGCTTGACGTGCTGCTTCAATTTGCCTGTTTGTCATCCATACAGGTTCCATCGCCTTCAGTCCAAATGATCCGAATGCAAGGGTTGTGCCTCTTTTGGCAACTTCCCTGATTCTTCCTTTCTGCGCCTTCCTGTGTTTCGTTCTTTTTGGTTGTAACATGTTGAAGTATTTTTATTGAATACCCTTTTTAAAAATTATTATCCTCTGCGGTCTCTTCCGCCACCACCACGCCTGTCATCACGACCGCCGCCGCCGCCGCGCCTGTCATCACGACCACCGGCTGGACGAGAATCTCTTCTTTCTGGACCTTCAGATTTTGCACCACCCACAAAGTTTGGATTCAAATCACGCTTGGCCAATACTTCACCTTTACAGATCCATATTTTCAAGCCGATTTTACCATAGACAGTTTGAGCGTAAACTGAAGCATAGTCGATGTCCATCCTGAAAGTATGGAGAGGAACCCTTCCTTGCTTGATTTCTTCTGAACGGGCAATTTCTGCACCACCCAAACGACCGCTGGCTTTGATTTTGATTCCTTCAGCACCGAGACGCATGGTTGAAGCAATCGCCATTTTGATGGCACGCTTGAAGTTGATGCGGTTCTCAATTTGCTTGGCAATGGTTTCGCCTACAATCTGAGCATCCAATTCAGGCCTGCGGATTTCAAGAATGTTGATTTGAACATCATCCTTACCGGTGAGTTTTTTCAACTCTTCCTTGATCCTGTCAACCTCTCCACCACCTTTACCGATGATGATACCAGGTTTGGAGGTATGGATGGTGATGATAAGCTTATTGAGTGTACGCTCAATAACAATTTTTGCAATGCCACCCTTGTTGATACGGGCGTTGAGATACCCACGGATCCTGGTGTCTTCGATCAGCTTCTGAGCATAATCTTTCTTGCTTCCGTACCAGTTACTCTCCCATCCGCGGATGATGCCTAACCTATTGCCAATTGGATTCGTTTTTTGACCCATTATGATTCAGTTTGAAAGTTCTTAATTTTTTACGTCAACAATTACTGTAACGTGATTGCTGCGTTTGCGCATACGATAAGCCCTACCCTGAGGCGCTGGAAGCATTCTCTTGATGCTGCGTGCTCCATCAACAAAGATGGTTTTCACAACCAATGCCTCAACATTACCACCTTCATTTTTTTGTTTCCAGTTGCTCACTGCAGACATCACCAACTTGCGAAGGGGTGTTGCACTGTGCTGAGGATGATGATCAAGGATGGCTACTGCTTGCTCAACTTTCATGCCACGGATATGATCCGCCAAAAGACGCATCTTTCGGGGGGATGTGGGATGATTTCTCAATTTTGCTATTGCTTCCATAATATATTTTTTCTGTTCCCGGGAATATCAGTCCGAAAACGGTTTTTTAAACTTTCTTGCTTGAGTGACCCCTGAAGTTCCTGGTGGGAGAAAATTCTCCGAGCTTGTGCCCTACCATGAATTCAGTAACATATACAGGTATGAACTTGTTTCCGTTGTGAACAGCGAAAGTATGTCCAACAAAATCAGGAGTAATGGTGCTTCTGCGGCTCCATGTTTTTACCACTGCCCTTTTGGATTTTCCGTCATTCATCGCTTCAACCTTCTTCTCTAGCTTGGCCGCTACGTACGGACCTTTTCTTATTGAACGAGCCATAATATTGGTTTCTTGTTATGTGTTCTTTTCTTGTGATTATTTAGCGAGCTTTTTACCGTTCTTGCGTTGAAGGATCAGCTTATCGCTACCCTTTCCACGTGTCCTGGTTTTTTCACCCTTGGCGTATTTACCTGTACGGCTGCGTGGGTGACCGCCAGAAGAACGACCTTCACCACCACCCATCGGATGATCGACTGGGTTCATGGCAACACCACGTGTACGTGGGCGAATACCTTTCCAACGGTTTCTACCCGCTTTACCCATGCTTTCAAGGCTGTGATCAGAATTGGAAAGTACACCAACAGTTGCGAAACAATTGATCAATACTTTTCTCAATTCGCCTGAAGGCATTTTCAAAACTGCGTATTTTTCTTCCTTGTTGGTCAATTGAGCTGAAGTACCTGCACTGCGTGCAATCTTTCCACCTTGACCAGGCTGCATTTCAATGTTGTGAATATTGGTACCAAGGGGCATATTCTTCATCATCAGGGCATTACCAACCTCAGGAGCAACTGCGTTACCACTGATGACAGTCATACCAACTTCCAAACCTTGAGGTGCAAGCATATAACGCTTTTCACCATCAGCATAGTTAAGAAGCGCGATGAAAGCCGTCCTGTTTGGATCGTATTCGATAGAAGCTACCTTGGCAGGAACCTCATGTTTGTTGCGCTTGAAATCGATGATACGGTACATTTTCTTGTTTCCGCCTCCGATGTAACGCATGGAGCGATGACCTTGGGCATTCCTACCACCGGTCTTCTTTACTGTCTCAAGAAGAGATTTCTCAGGAGTCGATGTGGTAACTTCAGCATAAGCATTGCCTATCCTCCACCTGGTTCCCGCTGTAATGGGTTTGTACTTCTTTAATGGCATGTTTTTATTTTTTTGCCTTTAGGGCTTCTTTTCAATTAAATGTTTGCGTACAGGTCAATGGTTTCACCTTCTCCAACAGTTACATAAGCTTTCTTGAAAGAAGGCTTCCTACCGCTGATCACACCTGCCTTTGTAAAACGGCTTTTGCTCTTTGCAGGAGCAACTGCTGTTCTTACATCTTCAACTGTCACACCATAGAAATCTTCAACCGCTTTCTTAATCTCCAATTTGTTGGCAAATCTGGCAACTTTGAAAGAATAAACGCGATTTTTTTCTGAAAGCTGGTTTGCCTTCTCAGAAAGAATGGGCTTTACCAGAACATCAGCAAGTTTCATATCTCTTGTTTAAATTTTTAATAAATCAATTAAGCTTCAGCACCCTCTTCCATCTCTACAAACAACTTTGCTGCAGATTCAGTCAAAACGAGTACATCGGCATTCATTACATCATAAGTATTGATGTCTGAAAGAACTGCAGTAAGGACAGAAGGAATGTTCCTTGCGCTTACAAATACATTTTCAATCAGATCAGGCATTACATACAATGATTTCTTGTTGCTTACATTCAAACCTTTCAGCATGCTTGCGAATGCACTTGTCTTTGGAGCTT
>CAITQQ010000009.1 GCA_903894575.1 uncultured bacterium | reverse complement strand
GTGCTAAACTAAACCAATGAAACTTGTCATCATCAAATACAATGCAGGCAACGTGCGGTCGGTTCAATTCGCTTTAGAGCGATTGGGAGTAGAACCATTGCTGACAGATGATCCTGTAGAGATATTGTCTGCTGACCGCATCATCTTTCCTGGAGTGGGGGAAGCGAGCTCTGCCATGGCATATCTGAAAGAAAGGGGATTGGACAAGGTGATCTTGGACGCGAAACAACCTTTCCTGGGGATTTGTCTGGGCATGCAGCTCATGTGTGCGCATTCTGAAGAAAATGATACTCCTTGTTTGGATATTTTTCAGGAGAAAGTCATGCGCTTTGTTGCAGACGAATCATCGCAAAAAATACCCCAAATTGGATGGAACACCATCCATGGTTTGAAGTGTGCCTTGTTCAATGGTGTCGCCGAAAACAGCCATTGTTATTTTGTACACAGTTATTATGCAAGTCTGGGCAACCATACCATAGCCACAACAGATTATTGTGGCGGGTTCAGTGCCGCATTGCAGACCAGGAATTATTATGGTGTCCAGTTTCACCCAGAAAAAAGTGCGGAAGTGGGCTCAACCATCATCAAGAACTTTTTAAATATCATCTAACGGATGCAAATCATTCCTGCCATAGACATCATTGATGGTAAATGTGTTCGGCTTACCGAAGGCGATTACCAGCAAAAAACAGAGTACTCCGCATCTCCGCTGGAGATGGCGAAAATATATGAGGACCATGGCATCACTCGTCTGCATTTGGTTGATTTGGATGGCGCAAAATCCGGCAAAGTGACCAACTGGAAAGTTGCGGAAGACATTGCAACACATACCCATCTTATTGTTGATTTTGGTGGCGGGGTGAAGACCAGGGAAGAAGTTGAGCGCATCATTGCCATGGGAATTGAATACGTTACTGTTGGAAGCATTGCAGCAAAACAACCCGAAGTATTCAGGGAATGGATTGCCAGTTTCGGTCCATCCCGATTCATGCTGGGGGCGGATGTAAAAGATGAAATGATCATGGTCAGTGGCTGGTTTGAACAATCAACCATCCAATTGCTGCCATTCATTGCATCCTATATGGAAATGGGCATCAGAAATGTATTTTGTACGGATATCAGCAAAGACGGGCGTTTGGAAGGTCCATCCACCGCTTTGTATGCCAAGATCAAACAACAATTTCCCGACCTATTTCTGATTGCCAGTGGCGGAGTGGCCAACATGGAAGATCTACATGACCTTTCAGCCGCAGGATGCGATGCAGCCATCATTGGCAAAGCCATTTACGAGAACAGGATTTCAATGGAGGCATTGAAAACATTTATTCAATCAACAACACATTAAATGCTCACAAAGCGCATTATACCTTGCTTAGACATCAAAGACGGTCGTACCGTCAAGGGCACGAATTTTATTGACCTGCGCGATGCAGGGGATCCTGTTGAATTGGCGGCATTGTATGCCGAACAAGGGGCGGATGAACTGGTTTTCCTGGACATCACCGCAACAAATGAGAAAAGGAAAACACTGGCAGCATTGGTAGATCGCATCGCCCACAGGATCAATATTCCATTTACTGTTGGTGGCGGCATCTCGTCTGTAGAAGATGTGCGTGTTTTGCTGGATAGTGGGGCAGATAAGATCTCAGTCAATACAGCTGCATTCAAAGATCCTGCGCTGATCAACCGCCTTGCTGCTGAATTTGGCAGCCAGTGTGTTGTGTTGGCTATCGACGCCAAAAAAGGGGAGGATGGAGAATGGTATGTTTACTTGAATGGAGGCCGTTTGGCAACCAATAAAAAATGCCTGGATTGGGCGATGGAAGGCGTGCAAAGAGGTGCAGGAGAAATCCTCTTGACTTCGATGGACCATGACGGCACCAAGGCTGGTTTTGCCAAGGATATTACAGGGCTGGTTTCACGGTCTGTCAACGTGCCTGTCATCGCGTCTGGTGGTGGCGGAGTCCCAGAACATTTTGCCGATATTTTAGATGGACATGCAGACGCCGCTTTGGCTGCCAGCATTTTTCATTTTCGCGAGGTATCCATCCCTGAACTCAAATCATACCTCAGCCAAAAGGGTATTCCGGTAAGATAAGCCGGAGATTGACTAATTTTACAATGAAATGGAGCAGAACATGGATTTCAACAAATTTGCAGATGGACTGATGCCTGCCATCATACAGGATGTGGATACCCAAAAAGTATTGATGCTGGGATACATGAACCTGGAGGCATTCAACGAAACCATGTCTTCCGGGAAGATCTGTTTTTTCAGTCGTTCCAAGGCCCGTCTTTGGACGAAAGGAGAGGAGAGTGGTAACTTTCTCTATCTGAAATCATATGCCCTGGATTGCGACCAGGATGCCCTGCTGTTCAAGGTCAAACCTGCCGGTCCTGTATGCCATACCGGTGCAGATACCTGCTGGGACGAGGTCAATGACAGTGAAGACTTCCTGCTCCACCTTGAGGGCATCATTGAACTGAGAAAAAACAGTGATGATGAAAACTCTTATATCAGATCGCTGTTCAAAAAAGGCATCAACAAGATCGCCCAGAAAGTGGGTGAAGAAGCAGTTGAGGTAGTGATTGAAGCCAAGGATGATGACGATGATAAATTTCTGAACGAGTCAGCTGATCTGCTTTTCCACTATTTGCTTTTGCTTAACAGCAAAGGGTTTAATTTAGCACAGGTAAAAGAAATTTTGAAACAAAGACATAAAAAATGAAAAAAATCTTCTCCATACTCCTGATGCTTCCTGCATTGGTCTTCGCTCAAGAGGGAAGCTATTCTATCAAAGGAATTCTAAAAGGCATGCCAGACAAGACTGAACTGGTGCTGAAGAACGAAGAAGTCAGCCCCGAACCATTGGCAACCTTTGTTTCAAAAGGAGAACAGTTTCAGGTGGCTGGAAAGCTGAAGGAGCCAGGGCTTTACCAGCTTGCTGCAAAGAATGGTCAACAAAAAATGTTCATCTTTTTGGATGCATCATCCATCAATGTTGAAGGTGAGTTTGCCGTGCTTCAAAATGCAAAAGTTACCGGTTCTAAAACCCACGATGATTTTCTGGTCTTCAATAATATCTTCAATCCACTTTTTGCAAAGCTCAGTTCATATGCCCAGCAACTGAACCAGAATCCCAACAATGAAAATACTGCGCTAAAAAAGAACTATGCTGATGTGGTAGCAGAAGTAAACACGCAAACGGATAAATTCATTGGTGATCATCCCGGATCGCCCGTTTCGCCTTTTGTTTTGCTGGTCATGATGCAACTCAATGATGACCCCAACGTATTGGATGCAAGGCTTGCCAGGATTGCTGCTGCTGCAAAAGAAAATTATTTTGGAAGGACAGCCATCAAGGTGGTTGCTGATGCAAGGTTTGGTGCTATAGGCAGTCCTGCTCCAGATTTCACCCAACAGGATGTTGACGGGAAGGATGTAAAACTTTCCTCCTTCAAAGGCAAATATGTATTGATTGATTTTTGGGCCAGCTGGTGTGGACCTTGCCGCCAGGAAAATCCCAATGTGGTCAGTGCATACAACAAATTCAAGTCAAAAAATTTTACCGTGTTGGGTGTTTCCCTTGATCGGGCCAAGGACAAATGGCTTGAGGCCATCAAGGCGGATAACCTTGCCTGGACCCAGGTCAGCGATCTCAAGTTTTGGAGCAATGCTGTTGCAGTGCAGTACAAGGTTCAAAGCATCCCACAGAACTATCTGGTGGATCCCAATGGCCTGATCATTGCCAAGAACCTCAGGGGAGAAGAGCTGCAATCCAAGCTGGCTGCACTGCTGAAGTAAGGCCTTAGAAATATACATCTTCGATCAAAAAAAATGATGGTTGATCATGCTCATCCAGGCTGATAGAGAGGATGTCATACTGGACCCATTTGAATCCCTTGTTGATCCTGATGTAGGCCGTTCCTGCTGAAATGAAATACCGGAGTTTGTTCCTGTCTACCAGTTTTTCCGGGTATCCAAACCGGGTTGTCCTTCTGGTTTTTACTTCAAAGAAATGCAGCCTT
>CAITQQ010000008.1 GCA_903894575.1 uncultured bacterium | reverse complement strand
TTTAAATATACTTCAATATTGGTAAAATATTGGTGTAATCCAAACTTTGCGGCATCAGTATAATCCTTTGGGTTCAGGCCATTGCTGCGTTCCCAATCGTCTGGCATCCCATCGGCATCTCTGTCGGTCAGGCTGGCTGCGGCCTTCAATTCAGGCCAGGCCGTTTTTGATTTTTCATAACCGGTTCCATGCGGAAATCCACCCTGCACGTCAATGATTTTACCTTTCCCACCCAGCATTTCCCTGATGATTCTCTCATCCACCGCATCACGTTGCAGGGAAGCTCCCACCTTTTTGATGATGGATTGATAGGCCATGTTAGCATCCTCTTTGGGAAGCTCAATGACCCAATGTGGTTGACTGATGTAAACACCTTGACCAGGTATTGTGGTCACTCCCATCATGTTGTCACGGTTCACCATCTGATTGCCTTCAATCATGTTTCCAGTAACATAATACTGACCATAGGGCAAAGCATCTGTTTTGGATGGGTCCAGGAAATTACCTGCAGCAGAAGGTTTTGTGGATGGGCCGGGCTTGAAATAATTGTTGACAATATTGTACTTCCCGAACTCTCCACCATAGATGGCCTTGTTTTGCCAGTTGTACACCACATTGTTCTGAAAATCTACCAATTCTTCTTTGGCGCCCAAACGGGCACCATTAAAACGAGGGTTTCTGCTGATGCAATGGGCAAACAAATTATGGTGCGCTGAAAGATGTGATCCACCCCAGATGCCGCCATAGCCATGGTTTTCCCAATCCTTATCGCCGGTCTCAAAATGATAGGAGTAATTCAGAGGCTCTGCAATCATGTTCCACTGCAAGGTTGTACTGTCGCCGCCATATACCGACATGACCTCATCCGTACTCCAGCTCATGCTGCAATGATCAATGATGAGTTGGTTGTTTCTTGATCCTGAAAGGGCATCATCTCCTCCACTTCCATCCACCATCCCTTTCTGTGACTGGTATTTATCCCCCATCCTGAAACGCAGATAGCGTAAAATGATTTGATCTCCTTTGAGCCTTACGGGATGGTCTGCAATGCAAATTCCATCTCCAGGAGCGGAATGCCCGGCAATGGTAACGCTTCCTTCAATCTGCAATGGAGACTCCAGGTGTATGGTTCCTGCAACAGCAAAAACAATGATTCGCTTTGATTTTTGCTGGGCAGCTTCCCTGAAACTGCCTGGACCGGCATCATTGAGGTTGGTTACCACCAGCGTTTTCCCGCCACGGCCACCCACCGCATGCTTACCAAAGCCTTCTGCCCCAGGAAAAGCAATGGGCGTGACTGCTTGAGCCTTTGCAAAAAAGGTTAGCAGAAAAAGAAAAAAAAACTGGGTCACTGCTACTTTCATGCGCCACGTATTTTTGAACGGAGGCAACCCGATAGGCATGCCTCCGTTGAATGATGATCAATATCCAGGATTCTGTGTCAATTTGGGATTTGCATCTCTTGCAGGTTGTGGAATAGGAAACAACTCCGATTTACCTGACAAGAATCCAAATGCATATCTCGTTGAAGAGGATGTGATATCAGTGCCAATGGTTGTAGACACCCATGCAATACTGGCTGTCCCAGTTGGCGTGGCTACAGGCGCTACCTTATACAATGAGTTGGACCAAATATTTGCATCATCCGCTGTAGAAGTAAGTTTGTAATACATTTTTTGAGGAAGTACTGCAAGATTACTGGCATAAGCTGGAGGTGCTGACATATAAGTGAATCCAAGGGTCCCTGCGCTTTTTGCCATATTGGCCATATTGGATTTTGCTTCGGATATCCCCTTTGCAAGCAAATTCCAACGCAAAAGGTCATATTTCCTGATACCCTCTGCACCCAACTCCAATGCCCTTTCCCGAACAATTGCCTTAAAAAAATCTGCCTTGGCCAAACCAGCAGGCAGGTCTACAATTGGATCTGCAGTAGTAATTGGTTTACCGTACCCACGGCGTCTAACCATATTTACTGCATTGTAAGCGCTTGCGGTTGGACCATTGATTTCATTTTCGGCTTCTGCATACATCAGCAAAACATCAGCATACCTGAGCAATTGCCATTTGAGCCCAAAATATTGGACCTGGCTGTTGGGGGCAATGTTAGGCTTTATCCAATCCCTCCTGTATTTCCCGTCTCGCATATCTGAAATTTTTACGCCTATTTTGGTGACCCCATCTGCAGCAACATTATAAGGGGCAATGGTAACATCCCTTCTTAAATCTGTGGAATCAAAGAGGTAAAAATATTGTGGCAATGGATTGACGAAACTGTTTCCCAGCCCATTTACCCGTGGTCCATTGGCATATCCAAACTTGGAATCCGCAGTTCCTCCGCCACCGATGGCAGTTACCTGAAACATCAACTCACCATTTGGATCAGCCATGGCCTTTGAGCAAACTACATCTTTCCACAGCCCTTTATAATCTGGAAACAAGGCATGATTTCCGGAATTGATGATATCATTCGTTTCATCTCTGGCAATTTGGTAGAACTTAACATAATCTGCACTGCGATCGATTGCCCCGGACTGTTTGAGTGCATACCCACCCCTGAAAAGGGCAATCCTGGCCCGAAGTCCCTTCACGGTTCCTTTGGTGATGCGTTCATCCAAAGGATCTCCAATAGCAACCACTTCATTTCTCCACGGCACCAACGTTGCAGCAGTTTTCAAGTCTTCAAGAATCTTGTCACAGATCATATCCTTGTCTTTTCTTATTGGAAATGGTGTGGTAGCTGCTTCAAGGTAGGATGGAAGAAAATGTTCTGGAAGGTCTCCCCAATTCCTGAGTGCATCAAAATAGAACTGGGCCCTCAAGGTAAGTGCTTCTCCATACATGCGCTTCAACTGCTTTTTTTGTTGGTCTGACCCATTGGTATACATGTCCATTTTGGGAATCTCATAAATGCAAATATTGGCAAATGAAATGCCTTCAAAGAGTTGATTGAATGGGGCAGGCAGCTCGGTATTGAGTGTAGTCAAAGAATAATGCGCCATACCACGCCTATCATCATTGTTGCCACTGGGGCCCATGAGAATATCCTCATCAACAGGATAATGCAAGGCAAGTTTAAGCCCATATGCATTATCACCTGCCATTCGGCCATAAACACCTGCCAGCGCCTTTAAGGTGGAATTTACATCGGTGAAGACCATCTTCGTGTCTACCTCTGTAACAGGTTTTTGATCAAGGAATTTCTTGCAGCTGCCCATCAAAATGAACAGACCGAGTAGGGAGAAATATTGCTTAACTGTTGTGAATAAAGTTGATTTCATGATAGCTACATTGAAGAATTAAAATGAGGCATTGATACCAAAAATGAAAGACCTACTCTTGGGATATGCAGAATAATCGAGGTTGGGGGTTCTTGCATCTGTTCGAACACTTACTTCTGGATCATAGCCTGAATAGTTTGTGAATATGGCAAGGTTATTGGCTGTTGCATAAACCCTCAATTTATTGATCTTCATCGATGCAGCCCTTTTGATGGGAAGTGTGTAGCCCAAGGTCAGGTTGTTGATGCGAAGAAAAGATCCATCCTCAATTGCCCAGGAGTGTGGAATAAATGCACCAGTACTGACAAGGGGTTGCCAGATTTTAGCATCCCTGTTCAATTGGATCAGCTGATCAGGTGCAATGCCATACACTACACCACCCCTCACCAATGTAGCATTCTCGCCATTGGGCAAAACAGTTGTCCAACGGTTTTGCATCACATTCAACATGTTCGAGTTGAGTGAATAGGCATTGGTCAGCTCAACTTTATTGGCATTGTACACATCAAATCCAACCATAAAATTAACAAACAAGTTAAGGTCCCATTGCTTGTAGGCAAATTGCTGGGCCAAGCCGCCAGTAAACTTTGGATTTGGATTTCCGATGATGGTCCGGTCATTGTTCAGGTCCACCTTACCGTCTCCATTGAGGTCTTTGAACTTGATGGAACCAGGCATGACAGTTCCAATAATGGCTGTATTGGTTGGCACATCTGATCTCAAGGTATATGCCTTTGTGGTTGGATTGTAGTTGAAATCATATACAGAATAAAATCCATCGGTTACCAAACCCCACATGGCGCCCAATCGTTCGCCAATTCTCAGGATATAATCTGTCGGCTGGCCACTGACACCCCAACTGGCTGCAGGATAGGTTTCGGTTTGACCAGGACCCAGCTGCACAACCTCATTGCGGTTATGGGAAAAATTAAAATTGGCATTCCACCTGATTCCCTGGGGCTTGTTGAGGATGACTGCATTCAACTGAATTTCATATCCCTTGTTGGACGTTTTACCCACATTTTGTTGCTGTGTGGTAAATCCATAGGTGGGATCGATGTTCACATTCAGCAAAAGATCCCTTGAGCTGTTCACATAATAATCAAAGGTCAAATCAATCCTCTTCTTGAACAAGCTGATATCCATGCCAATATTCCTGTTCTCTGTCGATTCCCACTTCAAGAGTTGATTGGGAAGGGAGGCAGGGACATAGGCAATCAGCGGTTGTCCATTGAGGCCATAATAGCGGCTTCCGTTCCCTGTAAATATGGTTTGATAGAGGTAATCCCTGATGCGGTTGTTTCCCATCACACCATAACCCAATCTCAACTTCATGTCACCTATTACATCTGTATTTTTGGCTGTCTGGGCGTTCTTGATTCTCCAGGCCAGTGATGCAGCAGGGAATGTACCCCACCTGTTCTCGGGTGCAAATTTCGAGGCTCCATCCCTTCTCATGTTAGCAGAAAACAACAACTTATCCTTGTATGAATAGCTCACCCTACCAAAGAAGGAAAGCTGGGTAAACCTGCTTTCATAATACCTTGGGAACCCTGTGACAACTGTTCCCAAAGACAATTGCTTCAATGCGTTGTCTGTTGGTGTACCTGCCGGATAATCCCTCACTTGTGTTGTCTGGCTGGAGGTACGCAGGTCATAGGTCTCTTCACCCAACATGATGTCGATATCGTGGTGTTTTTTCCAACGTTTGAGAGAATAGGTCAAGACATTTGAGTTGGTCAGGATCTGGGCTTCGGTTGTATCCAAAGCAACGATGGGCTTTCTGCCATTTTGAATGGACAACGGTGCAATGGTATCGTAGAATTGACGGTCTGTCCGCTTGTTCCTGTCATAACCAAATGTTGACTTAAAACTAAGGTTCTTTGCAATCGTATACTGAGCATTTACCGTAACGTTATACGCCTCGGTTGTTTTTCT
>CAITQQ010000007.1 GCA_903894575.1 uncultured bacterium | reverse complement strand
GCCTTTGGGCAGAGAGCCCCATGTTTTTCAATCCAACCAACATGGATGTAGATGCAAAGGGTAGAATTTGGGTTACTGAAGCAGTTAATTATAGAAATTTCAACAACGATTCAACCAAGTTGCTACACCATACAAAAGGAGACAGGGTCGTCATTCTTGAAGACACAGATCGGGATGGAAAGGCAGATAAATCAACCGTTTTCGCAGAAGACCGTGACCTGGTATCTCCATTGGGAATAGCAGTTATTGGCAACAAAGTCATTGTTTCATGCGCCCCAAATTTGATTGTTTACACTGATGATAATGGTGACGACAAACCTGATCGCAAGGAAATTTTACTGACCGGTTTTGGAGGATTTGACCATGATCATGCACTGCATTCGGTTGTCGGCAGTCCTGATGGGAAATGGCATTTCAATACCGGAAATGCCGGCCCGCATGTTGTAACCGATAAATCAGGATGGACGCTTCGATCAGGTAGTTCGTACAATGGAGGCACTCCATACAACAACAAAAACAAGGCAGCATTGGTAAGTAATGATGGTCGAATATGGGTAGGCGGCGTTCAACTCGAAATCAATCCAGATGGAACCGGGTTACGCCCTGTTGCACATGGCTTCAGGAATAGTTACGAAACCTATGTTGACTCCTATGGCGACATGTGGCAAAACGACAACGATGACCAGGTGGTTACCTGCAGAGTCAGTTGGTTGATGGAAGGAGGCAATGCCGGCTATTTTAGTGCAGATGGCAGCCGATTTTGGCAGGCGGATCAGCGGCCGGGTCAAGACATGTTTACGGCCCATTGGCATCAGGAAGATCCAGGAGTAATGCCTGCTGGCGACAATTCTGGTGCAGGATCTCCAACTGGCGTTGTGTTGAATGAAGGAGATGGCTTGGGTTCAGCATACAGAGGAATCCTGTTCAGTGCAGACGCTGGAAGAAATCTGGTGTTTGGATATAAGCCTCAACTGAAAGGCAGTGGATTTGATCTAAAGGGGAAACGGACCAATTTCATCACATCATTGCCAAAGGATGATGAGGCATATGTTTGGAATGATAAAGGACATCAGTCAGACAAGCGCAAATGGTTTCGCCCGAGCGATGTCATGATGGGCACTGATGGTGCCATGTACATCGCCGACTGGTATGATCCTGTTGTTGGAGGACATCAAATGAAAGACAGCATGGGATACGGAAGGATATACCGTATCACACCGAAAGGGAAAAATCTAAGGTCTCCATTGATTGATTTCAATACTGAAGATGGTTTGTTAGAAGCAATGAAAAGTCCTGCTATCAATGTGAGAGCATTTGGATTTGAACGAGCAAGAGCATTGGGATCCAGTATAACCAGAATGAAGTTGGCAAATAAGTTGCTTTCATCTGAAAACCCTTATCATCATGCCAGGGCTGCATGGCTGGTTAACACTACAGATAGTGCTGGTAAAAAAACATTAGAACAATGGGTAGCAGGAAAGGATATACGGCTGGGTGTTGTTGCTTTCAGGGCATTGCGCCAATCCGCATCAAAACCTCAACTCCTGCACTTGATCAGCCAACACATAGGAAGAAGTTCATTTTTGGATCGCGAAATGGCCATTGCCTTGCGAGACTTCAATTGGGTTGAAAAAAAGGCATTGATTGAGCGCATCACCAATCGCTACAATGGTGATGATGATTATTTGCTCGAGACCATTGGCATCGCTGCAGAACACCATGAAGAGGAGCTCTATCGTTTTATCACCCAAAAAAACAATAACAGGCTTCAAAATGCCCCTGGGCACTGGACAAAAACTTACGCAAGATTGGTATGGCGGTTACACCCAGTATCGTCTGTGCCAACACTCAAAGCTTGGATATTGAACCCATCCATCCCTACAACAGAACGCAAACAGGCAATGACGGCCCTTGCGTTCATCAATGATGCCAAAGCTGCAAATTCAATGCTGGAAATTTCCAATCTTTCCAACAAATTGATGAGTGATCAGGCAAAATATTGGTTGGCATTCAGGCAGGGAAATGACTGGGCTGATTTACTGGACTGGAAAATGGTTGGCTTTGATCTAAAGCAGGAGCGTCATTTGGCATCAATGATTGCTGCTAAAGCGCGAATCCTGAATGTAAATATTTCAGTCCAAGACCGCTGCAGGACAGCTACACTCATGGCAAATGATGAAGTTGGAGGCAGAATATTGTTAGGGTTAGCTGAGACGAACAGTATACCGGTCGACATCCAAAGCTGTGTCACCAAAGGATTTGCTAAAAATCCGGATTTAGGCAATCGATTGAGGGCAGATAAATTGTTCGCTGAAAAAAATCAACCAATAGATCTAGGTAGATCACCTGAAAAAGAAATCAAAGTTTCAGCAGATTATACAAAGGGTAAAAATATTTTTATGGCAAAATGTTCATCCTGCCATAGAACTTCCAATGGTGGAAGCGATATCGGTCCTGACCTTAGCTATATTGGGAAAAAATTAGATCAACCCTCCATCCTCAATGCAATTAAATATCCCAATGCCTCTATTGTATTTGGATATGAACCCTGGATCATTGATACAAAATCGGGAGAATCCTTTTATGGTTTTCTGATCGCAGATGGTAAAACTATCGTCATCAAAGATCTGTCGGGAAAAAAACATTCTATACCAGCGTTGTCTGTCATCAAGAAAAAAAAGCAGGAATCTTCCATAATGCCCGACGCAAAGGCATTGGCATTAAATGAAGAAGACCTGACGCACTTGACAAGGTATCTGCTTGAGTTGAAGTAGTAAATCTTTCATGGAAGACGCTTCAACGGGAGGCAATTGATCCTTCAGAAATTAAGGGCATCTATCATCTCAAAAGCCCTGTGCCAATCATCTCAGACCGCATTTGTTCATCATTGTAAATCCTGATGAGTTTATCGCCAATATCTTGAGGATCTTTTTCATTGAAGAACATTCCAGCCATCCCGGTAAATTCAGCCATGCTGCTGTTCTCAGCCGTAAGCACAGCTACTCCGGCTTTCATCGCATTGACAACGGGAATGCCGAACCTTTCATAGCGGCAGGGATGGACCATGGCATAGGCTGCGCTGATGATGGAAGATTCATCGTATGGTAACAGATGCTCCATTAACAGAACATCGTTTCGGTATTTGTAGGATTCCAGGTCTGTGAGAATATTGGCAGAATATTGTCCCTGCGGACCAGCCAGAACAAGTTTCATGTTGCTGCCTATCCTTTTTTTGAAAATTGAAAATCCCTTCAGGAGTTCAATGATGTTGGCAGCGGGATGAAGAGGTCCGCGATAAAGAAAATATGCATCCCCTTGGGTGAACTGGTAACGCGCCACATCACGTGCATCCTCGTCAGTAGGTCTGTGCAAATCTTCAGCAACTGGGGCAAGAATGCTGATCTTGTCCCTCACTTGTGGGTAATACCTCAGGACTTCCGTTTTTGTATGGGAGGAGAATACAAAAACATTGTCGGTGTTTTGGATGGACTTTTTCAACCATTTGTTTTCCCGGTAGGAATCCCAAAAACCAACCAAAGATCCTGGCGCACGATGATAAAAATCATGGATGACAAGATCATTTTCCCCGAGATTCAAGGATGTTGCATGGTGCAGGATGGCCTCATATGCTGGCGGAATTGTCGTCTTGAAATAAACATTCGGCATACCGCAAAGATAAGACCAGACTTCTTCCAACAACCTATCTTTACAACACAAATAGCTGCAATGAAAAAAGCAACACAATACATCCACGCAGGTACGCATCCCGACCCGAGTACCGGGGCCATCATGACACCCATCTACCAGACTTCAACCTATGTGCAGGAAGCACCAGGAGTGAACAAGGGATATGAATATGCGCGGTCCCAAAACCCAACCCGTGAAGCGTTGGAAGAGGCTTTGGCAGTAATTGAGGAGGGTAAATTCGGACTGGCCTTTGGCAGCGGAGTAGCGGCTACCGATGCTGTCATGAAATTGTTGAAACCCGGTGATGAAGTGATTGCAGCCAGTGACATGTATGGTGGGACCTACAGGCTTTTCAGCAAGATATACAGCAAATTCGGGATTGTATTTCACTATGTGGACATGAGTGTTGTTGAGAATATTTCAGCCAAAATAAATGCCAATACAAAACTGATCTGGGCCGAAACCCCAACCAATCCGTTGATGAACATTGCAGACATCAGGGGCATTGCAGCGGTTGCACAAAAACACAAGGTTTGGCTCTGTGTGGACAATACTTTTGCATCGCCGGCACTGCAAAATCCACTTTCGCTGGGCGCAGATATCGTGATGCATTCTGCCACAAAATACCTTGGTGGACACAGCGATGTGATCCAGGGCGCATTGGTGATGAATGACAAAGCGCTGCGTGATGAACTCTATTTTATCCAGAAAAGTTGCGGAGCAGTGCCCGGACCCATGGATTGTTTTCTGGTGCTCAGGGGCATAAAAACCCTGGGTATCAGGATGGAAAGGCATTGCCAGAATGGTGCTGCCATCGCACATTTTCTCAAGGCCCACCCCGCTGTAAAAAAAGTGTACTGGCCCGGTTTTGAGGATCACCCAGGACATGAAGTGGCCAAAAGCCAGATGAAGGATTTTGGGGGGATGATCAGCTTTGAATTGAAACTGGACACCATTGAAGCGGCCAGGACATTGCTTTCTAGCACCAAACTTTTTTCATTGGCGGAAAGTCTTGGCGGAGTTGAATCACTGATCAATCATCCGGCCAGCATGACCCATGCCTCAATTCCAAGGGAAGAAAGAATCAAGAATGGATTGGGTGACACCTTGATCCGCTTGTCAGTGGGCATTGAAGATGCAGATGACCTGATTGCAGATCTCGACCATGCCATTCAACTGGCGATAACTAGTTGATCACCGTTTCTCTGATTACCAACCATAAGAAAACTTTCAAAAACAGCGCAGCCGCGGGCTTGAGCAAATGAATAAAAAAGAACTAACAGCAGTAAAGTCTTTTCTTGACAGGGAATTGAAGCGGCACAACCAGCAAGGGTTCATTGAAAAAGATCCGATTTCTATTCCTCATCGTTTTAGCCAAAAAGCTGACATCGAAATAGCAGGATTTTTTGCTGCCATTTTTGCCTGGGGCAACCGTACCACCATCATCAACAAATGCAATGAACTGATGGCATTGATGGATGAGGCGCCATACCAATTCATTGTTGACCACAAAGACAATGATCTGAAACGCTTGCTGGCCTTCAAACACAGGACTTTCAACGCAACAGATTTGCTGCATTTTATCAGGGCACTGAACCATCATTATACCACAGGATACAGATTGTTCAAGGGGCAGGAACCAAGTCTTGAGCATGCTTTTACCCATGGCATGGAAAAAAATGATCCAGACATGGGAAATGGTCTTGTGGCATTTCACAACTATTTTTTTTCGCTGGATGAAAGCCCAGACAGAACAAAAAAACACATCTCGACGCCTCACAACAATTCTTCCTGCAAACGGCTCAACATGTACCTCCGCTGGATGGTGAGAAAAGATGCCGCAGGCGTTGATTTTGGTATTTGGAAAAACATCAGGATGAACCAGCTTGTTTGCCCAATGGATGTTCACGTGCAACGTGTTGCCTGCAGACTCAACCTGATTGATGCAGAAAAGTCAGACTGGAAAACAGCCATCGCCCTTACAGAGGTACTCAAGCAATTTGACCCCAAAGACCCTGTTAAATATGACCTTGCCCTGTTTGGGTTGGGGGTTGGCTGAAGAGGATAAAAATCACGTATATAATCGTTTT
>CAITQQ010000006.1 GCA_903894575.1 uncultured bacterium | reverse complement strand
TTGGTGGTGAGATCCTGTTGTTGGTTCACACCAGTTTGGGGCGTGGCAAGGCTTCTGTACCCCTTGATGCTGCCGCCCGGTCCTGAAAGGGTATCTATCAGATAGGTATTGAAGGCAAGGCTTGATCCGTAAGGAAATTTTGCTGCAGCCTGGTTGGGGTCGGTCACATTGTTGTTGATGAGCTCTTCCAGGTATTTTTCTGAGTAAGAGCTTTCTGTATTGGTACCTTTCAACCTTGTGCTGTTGCCAAAATTGACGGTTTTGTTCATCCCTATGCCAAAGGTGAAATTCCTCCAATTGCCATTCCATGATCCGGGCCTGGGCAAAACCAGTCCTATATTGCTGAAATCAGGGGTAATCTTGTTTGTCTTGCTTTCTGTATTGAGGTAGTTGATCTTGGTATTGTTGAATGCCAATGAGGGTGTAAATGTGAACTCTCCACTTTTGTAAAGGCCAAGCCCTGCAGGGTTGATGAATGCCGCAGAAATATCACCGCCCAAAGAAGTCATTGCTCCACCAATTGCCCTGGCCCTTGCTGTTCCGCCATGCCCCATCAATGAGTAACGGAGGGCATCTACAGGTTCCTGTGCTTGCAATTGTAAACTGAACAATAGACCGAATAGAATAGGAAGTTGCTTCATGCGAAATGATTTAGGGAGCAGGTGTTAGCCATTGAGAATTGAGCATGGCCAAGAAAGCCACATCAAAAATCCATGACAGGTCAACTGAATTAGTTTCCTCCTTTGGGGAAAGTTCTTACAGGGGCAGATCCACTGCTGGAAGAGCTGCTGCTTGAGCTGGAGCTGCTTGAGCTTGAGCTGGAGCTGCTTGAGTTTGAACTGTTGGAGAACGTCCTTGTGGGGCTACCATAAGACTCTCCAGTGCTGCGGGGATTGTATCCGCCTCTTGGAGCATTGGTACTGGTATTGTTGGATTGTCCGCCTGAGCGCAAAAATCCACCACCCGACTTGGGATCAGCACTGCTTGATTTCATCGGTGTATAATTGCTGAGCGAATAGGTTCTTGGTCCTGTTGAATTGGAAACCATTGACTTGCCAGTATTGTAAACAACAACTGGTTGGCCGTAATAATTGGGTGAGAACGGATTCAGGTAGCTTGAAATTCCATAGCTGGGCCTTCCAAAATACAAGCTGTTCATGCCTGAGTAGCCGTATGAAGGGTATACGTTGAAGTAGCTGCTGTTGTTCCAGTGTGGATTGTTCCAGTAGGCATAATCATCATCAAATGAATTCCACCGGGAACCTCCGAAGGCCTTCATCCGCATGTACCGATCAGTCATGGGGACTTCTGAAGCCCTGTACTCATCATTTTTCTCCATATTTACATATTCGCTTCCTGGTCTTGCCGGTGAAAAATAAACATCATCAACGGTTTGCCCAGTCTTGTAAGCGGTGCTGCATCCCATCATGATGGAAGCAAGTGAAATGGCAAGAATGATCTTGTTCATACGATGCGATTTAAAGATTAATCCGAAGTTACTACATTTGCGCAATCCTGTTCCATAATTTAGACGAACGGCAAGTGTTAAAGTTGCAGTGGAATGAACAAAAACTGTTAAAGCATTTATAAATATGGCAAACGAACTGACATCAAGGGCTACAGATTACTCACAATGGTACAATGAATTGATTTTAAAAGGTGGACTGGCAGACTATTCTGCTGTCAGGGGCTGCATGGTGATAAAGCCCTATGGCTATACCCTATGGGAAAACATGAGGGACGTTCTGGACAAAATGTTCAAGGATACCGGCCATGTCAATGCCTATTTTCCACTCTTCGTTCCCAAATCCTTCCTTGAAAAAGAAGAGGGTCATGCTGAAGGTTTCGCAAAGGAATGTGCTGTTGTTACCCATTACAGGTTGAAAAGCGATCCCAATAACAAAGGGAAGCTGATGGTTGATCCTGATGCAAAATTGGAAGAGGAACTCATTGTTCGTCCAACCAGCGAAGCCATCATCTGGAATGCCTACAAAGACTGGATCCAATCATACCGTGACTTGCCCCTTTTGATCAACCAGTGGGCCAATGTGGTCAGGTGGGAAATGAGGACCAGGCTTTTCCTGCGGACGGCAGAATTCCTTTGGCAGGAAGGGCATACAGCCCATGCTACCGCAGAGGAAGCCATCGGTGAAGCTGAAAAAATGTTGCATGTCTATGGAGATTTCGTGGAGAACTATATGGCGCTCCCTGTCATTAAAGGCATTAAAACACCGAATGAGCGATTTGCTGGGGCATTGGAAACCTATTGTATTGAAGCCCTGATGCAAGATGGTAAGGCCTTGCAGGCCGGTACTTCTCATTTTCTTGGTCAAAACTTTGCAAAAGCATTTGATGTAAAGTTCCTCACAAAGGAAAACAAGCAGGAGTTTGTTTGGGCAACTTCATGGGGTGTTTCTACCCGTCTGATCGGAGCCTTGGTGATGGCCCACAGCGATGACCAGGGCCTTGTCATGCCCCCAAGAATTGCACCCTTGCAGGTGGTGATTATTCCTATTTATAAAGGACCAGAACAAAAAGCATTGGTTGATGAAAAAGTGAATGCAATAATTGCTGGCTTGAAAGCCAACGGAATATCGGTGAAATACGACGATTCGGAGAACACAAGGCCAGGATGGAAATTTGCAGAGTACGAACTCAAAGGTGTTCCTGTGCGCATTGCCATAGGCCAAAAAGATATTGAAAATGGGGTAGTGGAAGTGGCCAGAAGAGATACCAAGGAAAAACAATCCATTCCTGCAGAGAATCTGATCGAGCACATCAAGTTCTTGATGACTGATATTCAGCAAAACCTCTACAACAGGGCATTGGCATACAGGGATTCCCACATAACATCAGTTAACAGTTGGGAGGAATTCAAGCAGGTCCTCAATGAAAAAGGCGGGTTCATTTCCGCACATTGGGATGGCACACCAGAAACAGAGGAAAAAATCAAAGAGGAAGCAAAAGCGACCATCAGGTGTATCCCATTGAACAACCAACCTGAAGACGGGGTCTGCGTATTTTCAGGAAAGCCTAGCAAGCAAAGGGTTCTGTTTGCAATGGCCTATTAAAGAATGATGGTATCCCTGGCGGTGAGGCATGCACCAATGACTCCAGCTTTCTCTCCTAGTTGAGAAATCTTGAGTTTGGTATCATTGTTGACCAAGCTCAATGAAAGTTTGTTGAGGGTGCTTCTGGCTGGGAGCCGGATGTAGTCGCCTGTTTCAGAAAGGGCACCCCCAAGGATAAGCATTTCTGGATTGAAAATATTGACCAATACTGCCAACCCTTTACCCAGTTTTTCTCCAATCTCAGAGATCAATTCAATGCTGAGCTGGTCTTCATGCAATGCAGCGTTGATGATATCATTCATGGTGATGTCATCGATCGACATATTTTTTTTCAATGCAATGGAGGTAAAGCCTTTTTTTATCTGTTCCTTGAATTTTCTGACAAGGGCATGCCCAGAGGCTTCAGTTTCTAGGCATCCTTTTTTACCACAATGACAGATGACTTCATTCTCAAACAGAGGTATGTGCCCAAACTCTCCGCTAAAGCCTGATTTCCCGTAATACACTTTTCCGTCCAGCAGAATGCCCATCCCCATGCCATAGTCCATGTTGATGAAAAGGATATTGTTTTCCTTTCTCAATTCGTTGGACTGGAATTCACCATAGGCCATTGCTCTTGAGTCATTTTCCAGGAAAGTTGGGATGCCAATTTCATTTTGAATGATTTCGGCCAGCGGTTCCTCTTTGAAATGGAAGAAACTGAAACTGTGGCCGGTTTTATGGTTGATTCTTCCTGTCAAATTGATGCCAATACCCAATATTTGGGCTTTACTGCTCGGACCCTCACCCAAGAAGGCCTTGATCAGCTTGATCAGATTTTCCAGTGATTCTGGTGTGTTTTCAAGCCAAAAAGGCACTTTTTCCTTCTGATAGATCATTTTTTTGGTAAAATCCATCAATCCAAAATTGATGTGGAACTTCTTTACATCCACCCCCAGGAAGTAACAGGCATCTGGAACCAGGCCGAACATACTGGCCCTGCGTCCACCCGTTGAATCAAGTTTTCCTTCATCTTGGATCAAGCCATCCTGGATCAGTTCATTGATCAGGGATGTGGTTTTGGGGACGCTGGTTCCCAGATCTTTGCTCAAATCAGTGATGGTGCTGTTGCCAGACTGGTTGATATGGCGGATGATGAACTTTTTCAGGGACCTGTTTTTGAAAACAACCCCGGATACCGTTTCATCGTTGAATATTTCAAGATTGGTTTTTTTTCTTTTCATTCGTTTCCCTTGTGTCAAATCTAGGATTTATCTGTTTTAATTTGTTGATTGCTTTTTAATTATCATTTTTATTTCTAATCTTAAAACAACTCAATCCACCTCAAATTGGCTAGTATTGGTTTTCTTTTGTTAATGGCCTGATCAAACTAGATAATAAAAAAATTAACAAAGTTGGTTTAGTTTGCAAATATTTTATAAATTAGTTGTGATGAGGCCTCATAGAGGAAGCATCAGAACCATTTTAAACAAAACACAATCATGAAAAAGCTAACGCTTATCCTAACCATGCTCTGTACTTCCTGGTTGTTGGGTTTTTCCCAGCAGGCTAGAATCAGCGGAAAGGTGACCAGCAGCGAGGGAGGAGCACCTGCAGAAGGGGTTTCCGTTCTTGTCAAGGGCACAAAAAAAGGTACCAGAACCAATTCCGCAGGTGAATTTACCATCAACGCATCCACCGGACAAACGCTTGTGTTGACCGGCATTGGCTTTTCCACCAAAGAGGTGGTTGTCAATGGCACACAGCTGGATATAACCCTTGCTTCTACTTCTTCAAGCCTCAATGAGGTTGTGGTAGTAGGATATGGCACACAGAAAAAAGCCAATCTTACCGGATCCGTTGTGGCCCTTAAGCAAGAGGATCTCTTGAAGCGTCAGGTAGCCACTGCGAGCAACCTGTTGCAGGGTCTTGCACCCGGCGTTACTGTGACCCAACAATCAGGTCGCCCCGGTGCTGATGGTGCCTCCATCCGGATTCGTGGATTGAGTTCCATTTATGCTGGTCAAAGTCCTTTGATCATGGTGGATGGAGTTGTTTCAAGCCTTGATGCCATTGATCCCAATGCCATTGAGAGCATTACAATCCTCAAGGATGCTGCTTCAACTGCGATTTATGGTACACGTGCAGCCAATGGCGTTATCCTGGTCAAAACCATTCGGGCAAAAGGAAAAGGCGTGAAGGTTAGCTACAACAGTTTTGTTTCCAAACAGATTGCTACGGCGATGCCAGAACGAACAACCGCCATTGAACACATGGAACTGAGCAATGTGGCTGAGCAGAACAGAACAGGAGTTCCTACATCATTTCTGTTTCAACAGTCATTGATTGACAAATACAAGACAACAGCGGTGAATAACCTTGATGTGATTGACAATGACTGGGTTGATCTCTTGTTCACCAATTCTGCATTGATGCAGAACCATAACGTAACACTTAATTCGGGTGGAGAAAATACCAATGTATTTACCTCTGTTACCTATCTGGATCAACAGGGCTTGATTCCCAACAATAGTTTCAAGCGCTATGATATCCGTTTCAATCCTGATTTCAAACTCAGAAAAAACCTGACCTTGAGTGGGGTTTTCAATTACAACTTTAGCAAAAATACTTCTCCATCAACATCCAGCCCTGAGTTCATCATCCGTCAGGCCATTGGATTGCCAGCGATTGGTGCTGCTAAATTTGGTCCGGGTATGTATGGCACTGCAGGGCAGACCAATAACAGGAACCCGCTTGCCCAGGCAGAAGCCGCTGGTACATCCGTTTCTGAAAACAATTCATTCCTGAGTAAAATCGCACTCAACTACAAGCCCATTGAAAGCCTTGAATTGGAAGCCTATTGGTCTCGCGAACATTGGACACCCCATGGCAAGACTTTTACCAAGAATGCAGACATTTATGTGCCCAACCTTGTTACTTCTGCATATGACAAGATCAGTCAGTGGCCTGGTTCTACAAGTCTTGGAGAATCCTACTCATCCAATACAAGAAATACAATGTTGGCGCAGGCAACTTTTTCCCAAAACTTTGGCAACCATCGCTTCAAATTATTGGCTGGTGGTCAAACAGAGGAGTTCTTGTATGAGGGCATCTCCGCATCAAGAACAGGTTTCAATAACCCTGATCAACCTTATTTGAATCTTGGTGCAGCAGACAGGAACAATGCTGGTTCTGCTTACCAAACAGCATTGGCTGGTTTCTATGCAAGGCTGAACTATAGTTTTGATGATAAATATCTGCTTGAAGTCAATGGCAGATACGATGGTTCATCAAGGTTTTCACAAGCCTTGAACAAGCAGTGGGGCTTTTTCCCATCCGCTTCAGCAGGATGGATATTCTCTAAAGAGAAATTCTTTGATGGCCTGTCAGACCTGATCAGTTTCGGAAAAATCAGGGCATCCTATGGATTGCTTGGTAATCAGGCATTGCCAGAAATCTATCCTTTTGCTGTGAATTACCAGACTTCAACCTATTCCAATCCCAACAATGGAACAAGCACTTATTTGAACAATGTAACCACACTGGGTTATGCCTTGTTGGATGCACCCAACCCTGGCATCACATGGGAGAATTCAGCACAGATGAACGTCGGTGTGGATCTTACAGTAAAGAGAAACCTTACCCTGACCTTTGATTATTACAAGCGCACCATCAGCGATATTCTTTTGGTGAGGCCCATTCCTTCCTATATTGGCTTGAGTGCTCCGTTTGTCAATGCCGGAGACATGACCAACACAGGATGGGAAGTGAGCGCCAACTACAAAGCCAATATCAGCAAGAAATTTAGGCTTGATGCGACACTGATGCTCAGTGATGTGGTCAACGAAGTGACTGCATTGCCCGGTGTTCCTTATCTGGATGGCGGATCTGAACGCACTGCAGTTGGCCAGGCCTTATGGTCCTATTATGGCTATCAGTCGATCGGATATTTCAAGGATGCCAATGATATCACAGGATCGCCAGTTCAGTTTGGAGTTCCCTACAGTGCCACCACTGCCAATGGTCCAAAGCCTGGAGATGTAAAATATGCAGACATCGGTGGTGCTGATGGAAAGCCCGATGGAAAGATTGATGCGTTTGACAGGACCTTTATTGGCAATAGCTTTCCCCGTTATGAATACAGTGTAAACCTCAATCTTAGCTACACCAATTTTGACCTGAATTTGTTCGGGCAGGGTGTAGGCATGAGGAACAATTATCTCAGCGGAACTGGTGCCATACCTTTCAACAGCAGTGATTTTGTGGCTTCACTTCTGTCTATCCACAAGGATTACTGGACGCCTTCCAACACCAATGCAACATTCCCACGTTTGTTGCCTTCTGGTTCAGGCGGTACAAATTTTGTTGCATCAGACAAGTGGATCAGGAGTGCAGCCTATTTCAGGATCAAGAACATCAATCTTGGATACAGACTGCCTTCATCTGTGATCAAGAGATTGAAAATTACTGGCGCAAAAGTGTATGTCAGTGGCCAGAATCTTCTGACGTTCACCGACACCTGGAACGGATTTGATCCTGAAATCAACAGCCAGACAGGTCAGTTTTATCCTTTGATGAAAACTTTCACAGCAGGCGTGAACCTCAACTTCTAATCCAAGTAAAATATTTAACATGAAAAAGATTTTTATATACAGTTTCCTGTTCTTGCTTGTAGCCCTTGGTGGTTGCGACAAGTTTTTGGACAGGCAGCCATTGGACAGTATTTCATCCGAAACTTTTCTTGCCACAGAGCAAGAAATGGAGCTTGGTCTGAATGGTGTTTACGCTGCTTCTTTTTGGGCGTTGGCCAACAACACACCACTTCATTTTGCGATTGAATCTGCAACTGACCTGGCCATCAAACGTACAGGCAATTCGGAAGACCAGGTGGCCATGGGAGATGGCGGTCCGTTTCTTGTGGGCAATGCACTGACCTCAACTGCCTGGAGCCAGGCATACAAATTGGTCTCAAGGGCCAACTACCTCTTGGATGGTATGAAGAAAGGCCAGGCTGCTGCTTCACCCAAAACCTATAGCCGAATCAGGGCAGAGGGTCTTGTGCTCCGTGCCTGGGCTTACTATCACCTGATTGGATGGTTTGGAGATCCTATCTTTTACACAAAGCCATTGTTGCCGTCAGAATATGAGGCATTGTCCAGAACTCCAGTTGCCACTGCTGCACAAGAATTGTACAAAGACCTTGATGAAGCTGCTTCCTTGTTTGATGCTGCCGGCGCCAGCCCGATCATTCTTTATGGCAGGGTGAACAAGGGCGTTGCGTTGGGTCTTAAAGCCAAGCTTGCCATGTTGATCAAAGACAATAAAACCGCTGCCACTGCAGCCAAAGCAGTCATCGACATGAATGCATACGGTCTGAATCCGCGTTATACTGATTTGTTCATGTTGGCAGGACAGCGCACCAATGCGAACCGTGAAATACTATTTGCACAAACCTATCCAACCGATGTATTGGATCCTCAGAACTGGTTGGCCGTTTTAACAATTCCTCGCCAGGTGGGAACTTCACAAAGCAGTCATTTCCCCTCACAGGCGTTGTTTGATCGCTATGAAATGAAGGATGGCAGAAGGATCGACCAGTCTGCTTTATACAACCCTAGAACTCCTTCAGCCAATCGTGATAACAGGTTGAAGTGGACCATCTATTCTCAGGGAGATACCATGGTGCACAATACAGCAAAATCGCCATCACTGCCTTATGTACAGCCCAAAGAGCGTACCATCTACAATATCTATTCCAATGTGCGGATCAAATGGAATTGGAGCACCAATCGTTATGACAATGTTGCCAGCAATATTGATTGGATTGATTTCCTTAACTCTCCATGGTTTGCAGGTTCTACAGGATCTTCAGGTGGCGTTGGATATGTTTGGAGCAAATACATTGATTCAACCCAGTATTCCTGGGAGACCAAAACCGGGTATATCTTGATGCGTTATGCAGATGTATTGTTGACCTATGCAGAGGCCAAAATTGAACTCAATGAAATTGATCCGACTGTTTTTACAGCAATCAATGCGGTGAGGTCTCGTGCTGGTCAACCTGCTGTTACAACGGGTACACAAGCAGCCTTGAGAGAACTGATCAGAAGGGAGCGGGCAGTTGAGTTGGCTGGTGAAGGCGTAAGGCTCATGGACCTGCGGAGATGGGATATTTACAACAAGGCCATGACAGGTCCTGTGGTGGGTGTTTCTTTGAGTCTCACTGATCCTGCTGCTGCACCAAGCTTTGATGCAGACGGAGTTCCCAGCTATGCAGCGACACTTGCCAAAAGACTGAAGACAAGAAATCAGACCAGGGAAAATACCAATGCTAAATACAAGCTCTGGCCCATACCGCAAGGTGAGTTGGACAAGAATCCTAACCTGAAGCAAAATCCAGGATGGTAGTGTTGGATTAAAACAATTGCACAAGGCCGGACAAGTTCCGGCCTTGTTATTTTATGAATGGGTACTGACCCTGAAACCAGGACAGGGATTCTTTTACGCCCTCATAGAAAAAGAAAACTTCACCCTTGAACCCATTGTTGCGGTTGCCCTGGATCATTTGAGATAGGAATCCGGGAGAAGCCAAATAGGTTCCTGATTTGATCAGTACTCCAGGGTAGATGGGAATATTGTTGTTTCTGTGATATGATTTTTGTTGTGTCATGGTTGCAGTGTAGGCTGCGATATCATAGCGATAACACTGTGGAATAACTGCATCCACCCAACTGCTGTCTACCCATGTTGGCCAGTCTTGCAAATACTCTTCCAATGACCATGGATAGGCACTTGGAGACATGGTTACCTGAATGCCGGGTTTCATGGTTTTCATTTCCTTGTGAAGGCGTTTCATGAATGCGTTCAGTTTTTTAGCCCTCCAGTTCAGCCATCCAGCATCTTTGATGTTGGTGGGCGGTAAAGCGCCATTGTTTTCAAGCTTATACTGGGCGATGGTATAATCATCGTATCCTGCAGAGGAGGGGAGCGCAGGCAATCTGTCGTCTCCCTGAACACCATCCACATCATATTTGGATACCACTTCCTTGAAAAGATCAATCATGTATTGCTGAACCTCCGGATCAAATGCATTCAGCCAATCAAACCCGTTTTTCACGACCAATGCGCCATTTTGATCTCTTGCAGCCCACTTGGGTTTGGCAGCAATGATGGATCCGCCCTGGGCGCTGTAAGAGGAAGAAAATCCATATTCAAACCAGGCATGTACCTTTATACCTGCGGTTTTGGCTGCAGTAATCATTTCTTTCAAGGGATCCCTTCCCTGGAATTTCTCGAGTTGTCTGTTCCCAGTAAGCTTGAACATCACATCACTCGGATAGATGGTCCTGGCATTGTTGTAAACTACCAGGAAAATATTGTTGATGCCAGCCTTTTTGCAGTTGTCAACCGTTTGTAAAATATTGTCGTTGTTGTCCAATGCAGCGCTTGCTGTGGTAGTGATCCATGCGCCTCTCATCGCGTTGACATCCCAGACTGGTGAAGGAGGGGGATTGGGTGTGGGAGTTGTTCCTCCACTACCAGTACCGGTATTGTTTTTTTTACAGGATTGTAACAATATAAATCCCATGGAAAATACCAAGGCCAATGTTACAATCCGTATCTTGTTGATGCTGGTGTATTGCTTTTGTATCAGTCTCAAAATTGTTGTTTTGTTTTTAAAAATAATTAATAAATTCAATTGGGTTTATAAAAATTATAATAAAAGAATTAACTTGACGCATGCAGCTGCACTGGCTTGATTTATTGATCATCATGGCCTATTTGGTCATGACACTTTTTTTGGGATTTTATTTGTCCAAGCGGGCCTCAAAAGATCTCTCCTCTTATTTTCTTGGAGGCAATACCATGAAATGGTACATGCTTGGTCTGTCCAATGCCTCTGGCATGTGGGACATCAGTGGCACCATGTGGACCGTCATGATCTTGTTTGTATACGGGCTCAAGAGCGCCTGGATTCCATGGCTTTGGCCCGTATGGAACCAGGTCTTTGTCTTTGTATTTCTTGCAGCCTGGATGCGAAGGAGCAATGCCATGACAGGAGCACAATGGATCAGTTTCCGTTTCGGAGAAGGAAGGGGAGCCAAGCTCTCTTATATCATCATTGTGATTTTTGCATTGGTTAGTGTGATTGGTTTCATGGCTTATTTTTTTGAAGGGATTGGTAAATTTTGCACATCCATTCTGCCTTATGATCTTTCCTTTCACCTGGGTTCGCTCTTGATTTCCAATGAGCAATCTTATGCCTTGTTGATTTGCGGCATTACAACAATCTATACCGTTAAAGGAGGTATGTACAGTGTTGTAGCGACAGAAATATTGCAGTTTTTCATCATGACAATCAGTTGTTTTGTCATTGGATATATCGCTTATACGACGGTCTCCTCAGCGCAAATTGCCGCGGCCATTCCCAACGGGTGGGGAAATCTCTGGTTTGGTATGGACCTGGGCCTGGACTGGTCCTCCACACCTTATCCCCTTGTGAATGATAAAATCGATGGCGATGGTTTTGGTTTGTTTGGGGCCTTGTTCATGATGATGTTGTTCAAGGGAGTGTTTGCTTCTCTTGCAGGGCCAGTCCCCAGTTATGACATGCAAAGGGTATTGAGTACCCGCACCGCAGCTGATGCTGCCAAAATGAGCATGAGCACGATTCTGGTGATGTACATGCCCCGTTACCTGATGGTGGCTGCTTTTGCGGTCTTGGGTTTGGTTTATCTCAAGCCAGAGATTGTTGGGATGGGGGCCAATATTGATTTTGAAAAAGTGCTGCCATTGGCCATCAATAAATTTGTACCCATTGGTTTCAAGGGTGTATTGATTGCAGGACTATTGGCTGCCTTCATGGGCACTTTTTCAGCAGTGGTCAATGCTGCGCCAGCCTATATTGTCAATGATATTTACAAGAAATACATCAATCCATCTGCTTCTTCAGAAAAATTGATCCGCTATAGTCTGTTGTCATCCATTTTGTTGGTGGCCATTGGAATTCTTTTTGGATTCAATGCCGCTTCTTTGAATACACTTACACTTTGGATTACATCTGCACTGTATGGTGGATATGCTGCCTCAAATGTGTTGAAATGGATTTGGTGGAGATTCACTGGATATGGCTATTTTGGAGGAATGCTGGCAGGCCTGATCATCAGTACCAGCATCCTGTTTTTTAAACAGCCCATGTTGGATGCTGTAGGCATTGAAGGAGTGGTTCCTGATATTTATCTTTTTCCCTTGGTGCTGTTGTTCTCCATGATTGGTTGTATTGTGGGGACTTATCTAAAGCCGCTTGAGAACATCGAAGAGGTGAAAAATTTTTATAAAAAAACCAATCCCTGGGGCTTTTGGGGACCCATCAAAAAAATGGTCATGCAGGAAGATCCTGCGTTTGTCCCCAACAATGCTTTGGGAAGGGATGTCTTCAATGTATTGGTTGGAATGGTATGGCAGATGGCGCAAGTTGTCATCCCCATTTATTTTATGATTCGGGATCAGCAACAGCTTGCCATTTGGGCCATGCTTTTCTTTGTGAGCAGTTGGTTGTTGAAAAAATATTGGTGGAATAAACTGGAGAACTAAATGCAGATCACAGGTACATTTTTGGATGAAATAAGCCACGACATTCCACACCAGAACTGGGGTGAAAAAGAGTGGGACAAGGATTTTGAACACATGAAGCGGGCCGGAATCAACACCGTTATCCTGATCAGGTCTGGGTACAGGAAATTTATTACTTACCCTTCTGCTTATCTGATCAACAAGTATAATTGTTTTACCCCTCCTGTTGATCTTGTAGAACTCTTTCTCTCTCTCGCAGACAAACATGGGATGCAATTTTATTTTGGTCTGTATGACAGTGGAATCTATTGGGACACCAACGACATGTCTCACGAGATTGAAGCCAACCAATTTGTGGTGGAGGAGGTTTGGGCAAGATATGGCCATCATCCTTCATTCAAGGGCTGGTACCTGAGCATGGAAATCAGCCGAAAAACAAAAGGGGCCATTGCTGCTTTCAGTACCCTTGGTCAATTGTGCAAGGACATGAGCGGTGGATTACAAACGCTGATTTCTCCGTGGATTGATGGACCTAAGGCCGTTGCTGCAGCATCTGCAGTGTTGAAAAAAGATGAGGTTGTTTCACTGTTGCAGCATGAGCAGGAGTGGGATGAAATATTTGCAGGCATCCACCAACATGTTGATGTTGTTGCCTTTCAGGATGGACATGTAGAATTATCAGACTTGCAGGATTATCTCGAAGTGAACAAACGGTTGGCAGAAAAGTATGGCATGAAGGCATGGACCAATACAGAAAGTTTTGACAGGGATATGCCCATCAAATTCTTCCCGATAAAATTTGAAAAGCTCAAGCTGAAGCTTGAGGCAGCAGCAAGAGCAGGATATGAAGAAGCCATTACTTTTGAGTTCTCTCATTTCATGAGTCCTCAATCTGCATATGTTCAGGCACATCATTTGTACAACCGATACATGGAATTCATCAATCATTGAATATGAGCAAACTATTCATTTTCATTGCGTGTCTTTTCATTTGTTTGCTTACAAATGCCCAGGAAAGTCCTGTACGCGGCACCTGGGTAACCAATGTTGCCAGTGAGGCTTTGAATTCCCGGGAAAACATCAAAAAAGCAGTAGACCAAAGCAAGGCTGCAGGGTTGAATCATTTGTTCGTGGTGGTGTGGAACAGAGGAGTCTCCATCTATCCCAGCAAGGTGTTGCAAAAATACATTGGTGTAAAACAGGATGATCATTACCCCGGCCGCGATCCTTTGCAAGAAATGATTGAAGAAGCACACAAGCAGGGCATAAAAGTCCATGCCTGGTTTGAGTTTGGTTTTTCCTATGGCTACAAGGATACAAGTTCTGCCTGGTTCAAGCGGTATCCTGAATGGTTGGGGAGAAACAACAAAGGTGAGCTCCTGCAAAAAAATGGTTTCTATTGGTGGAATGCTTTGCACCCGGGTCCGCAGCGGTTGATGCGCGAGTTGGTATTGGAAGTGGTAAAGAAATATGACATCGATGGTGTTCAGGGTGATGACCGCTTGCCCGCTATGCCTGCTGAAGGAGGCTTTGATGCATACACTGCAGCACTCTACAAAAGCGATAAACAACTTGGCTTGCCCTTCGAAAATCCCAAGGATCAGGCATTTATTCAGTGGAAGGCAGACAAGCTCAGCCTGTTTTGCAAATCGCTGTATGAAGCCGTTAAACATCAACGTGAAGGATGTATTGTTTCATGGGCTCCGAGCATTTATCCATGGTCAAAAGAGCAGTATTTACAGGATTGGCCAACATGGCTTAAGGGTGGGTATGCAGATTTTGTCATTCCCCAACTCTACCGGTACAAGTTGGCTGATTATGAAAAGATTCTCAAAGAGCTTTCCGCTCAGGTTCCCCCAGCCTTGCTGAAAAAGGTGTACCCTGGGATCCTTACTTCATTGGGTGATGGTTATCAGGCCAGCCCTGAAATGATGAAGCAGATGATTTCCTTGAACAGGAAATATGGTTTTGAAGGAGAGGTTTTCTTTTATTACGAAACATTGAACAAGATGCCATCATTCAAGATTGAGTGATGGCAGAGCAAGATCTTATTTTATAAAATCCAGTTATTATGTACAAGTTCCTGATTTGTTTGTTGCTGATCTCCTGCTCAAAAAAAAACGATACCGTTCCGGTAACGCCTCCTCCACCTGTTACTCCTCCCGTGGTCAAAACCACAGCCAAATTGATGACCTTGCCTGCAGGTTGGAAATTCTCCGTCAACCTATCCAATGGTTTTCCTGATGCCATTGAAGCATACGAGTTTGATTCTCTTGTGCAGGGTGCCAAGGTAAAGGCTTTCGCAGTTGCATTCAATCCAAAAAATAGTCCCATCGAATTCAAGCCTGTATTGTCTGCGACTGCAAAAAAACCCTCTGAGTTCTACACTCAAGAACAGGGCGTTGTGTATGCATGCATCAATGGTGGATTTTTTGGCGGAAATCAATCATACAGCCTGGTTAAATACAACAATAGCGTATTGGCTGCCAATATCAAATCAGTCAGCCGTACGTATAGTGGATTGAGTACATCTTATTATCCTACACGTGCAGCATTTGGTATCAATACAACAGGTGATCCATCCGTTGCCTGGATTTACCATGTAGGAACGGGGAATGACAAGGTTTATCAATATCCCTTGCCAAGCGCCAATCTGGTAGGTGCCCAGCCCAAGCAACAACCGGATGAAAATTATCCCTCTGGAGGAACTGAATGGCAGGTGAATTCAGCCATTGGCGGATCGCCCATGTTGTTAAAAGCAGGTTCAATCAATATCACAGACAAGGAGGAATTGATTGACATCAACAATACCACTTCAAGGCCACGGTCTGCTATCGGCGCCACAACCGGGGGGCTGGTACTTGTATTGGCCATTGAAGGAGATAACTCCAGTGCTGGTTATCCTGGGATCAATTTGGCCGACTTGGCGAAAATGCTGAAAGACCTGGGGTGCAGCAATGCCATCAATCTTGATGGGGGAGGTTCTACCAGCTTTATTGTCAACAACCGGCAAACGGTAAGGCCAGGGGATAATGGCGTAGAAAGGGTTGTTCCAAGTGTTGTGGTCATCAAAAAGAAATAAATCGCTAATTTTGCCCCTGAATTTTAAAAAAAATATCTCATGGCATACGATGTTCTAGTATTAGGTAGTGGTCCTGGCGGTTATCCTGCTGCGATCAGGGCTTCTCAACTTGGTTTCAAGGTGGCTATCATTGAAAAGGAAAGTCTTGGTGGCGTTTGTCTCAACTGGGGTTGTATTCCAACCAAGGCGCTCTTGAAAAGTGCTCAGGTATACGAATACATGAAGCACAGTGCTGATTATGGTATCAAGAGCTCAGGTGTTGAACATGATTTTGAAGCCGTGGTCAAAAGAAGCCGTGGTGTGGCAGATAAGATGAGCAAGGGTGTTCAGTTTCTGATGAAAAAGAACAAGATCGATGTGGTCATGGGCTATGGCAAGATTGCAGGAAAAGGCAAGGTTGAAGTGACTGCAGCAGACGGTAAAAAACAAGTGGTTGAAGGTAAGTATATCATCATTGCAACAGGTGCAAGAACCCGTCAATTGCCTAATCTTCCACAGGACGGCAAAAAAATCATTGGCTATCGCGAAGCGATGGTGCTTCCACAGCAACCCAAATCCATGATTGTGGTGGGTAGTGGTGCCATCGGCGTTGAGTTTGCAGATTTCTACAATACCATGGGCACCAAAGTGACCGTGGTGGAGTTTATGGACCGCATCGTTCCAGTAGAGGATGCAGACATCAGCAAAGAGCTTGAAAAGCAATTGAAGAAAAAAGGAATCACTGTCCTTACTTCCAGCGAGGTTACCAAGGTAGATACTGCAGGCGCTGGGGTAAAAGCCACTGTGAAGAGTGCAGCAGGAGAAACCGTTCTTGAGGCTGAAATTCTCTTGAGTGCCGTGGGAATTGCTCCCAATATTGAAAACATTGGTCTGGAAGAAAACGGAATCAAGGTTGAAAAGGGTAGGATCGTGGTAGACAAAGGGCAGCAAACATCTGTTGCAGGGATTTATGCCATTGGAGACTGCTCTCCCGGCCAGGCCCTTGCCCACGTTGCTGGAAAGGAAGGTATCAATGCAGCTGAAAGCATTGGTTATATGGAGAAGAAATACAACCACAAGCCTGACGCCATTGATTACAACAATATCCCTGGCTGTACATACTGTTCACCAGAGATTGCATCCGTTGGATTTACCGAAAAAGCAGCCAAGGATGCCGGTTATGAGGTAAAAGTGGGTAAATTCCCTTTCATGGCCAGCGGAAAAGCCAGTGCTTCTGGAAATACCGATGGATTTGTGAAAGTTGTTTTCGACGCTAAATACGGAGAGTTCCTAGGTGCCCACATGATTGGTGCAGGTGTGACAGAAATGATCGCAGAGGTAGTTGTAGCCCGCAAGCTTGAAACCACTCACCATGAAATCCTCAATGCCATTCACCCACATCCAACCATGAGTGAAGCCGTGAAAGAGGCCGTAGCGGCTGCTTATGGCGAGGCGATTGATATTTAACTGGATCTAGCTTTAAGCATAAATAAAATGGGCTCAAGCAATGCTTGGCCCTTTTTTATATGTGGCGATTGAATAAGTTTTCAGATTGGATAACCATGCACTTTTCCCCACAACCCACAACACTCCTACCAATCACCAATTTCTCTATTAAGCTGTTCAGCATTGATCAACCCCTCATGACGCCAGACTTCTTTTCCTCCTTTAAACAGGATCAAGGTTGGCATGGTTTTGATCTTGTAAGCTGAAATGATATGGGTATCCCGATCGAGATTGACATCGATGACAGGGTAGGAGTGGGAGATATTGTTGGAAAATTTTTCCAGCTCAGGCTTCAAAACATTGCATGTGCCACACCAGGAGGTAAAAAAGTGGGCTAAAATTGTTGGTTTTGACGATATGGATTCAATGATTGTTTTCACTGAGGGGATTTTGACAAAGATACCACTGGCTGAGGGTGGGAGTCCGGTTTAAGTAGGCAGATTTGCCTATAATCTCTTTTTCCCTATTTTATTTTGTACATTTGCATTTAATCGCTACATTTGCACTCCCTAAAAAATTAGTTTATGGCACGAGTATGTCAGGTTACAGGAAAGCGCCCTATCACAGGAAACAAGGTTTCCCATTCCAATATTAAGACGAAGCGTCGTTTTCTTCCTAACCTTCAGACCAAGCGTTTCTTCCTCGCAGAAGAAGACAAATGGGTTACATTGAAGCTTTCTTCAGATGCGATCCGCACCATCAACAAGAATGGTCTGTACAGTGTTGTAAAGGAATTGAGGGCTTCAGGCGTAAGCATTTAATCATCGTAATAAACCAAAGCAATGGCTAAGAAAGGTAACAGGGTTCAGGTGATATTGGAGTGCACAGAGCACAAAACCAGCGGATTGGCAGGAACAAGCCGTTATGTCACCACCAAAAACAAGAAAAATACGCCTGAGCGTATGGAGTTGAAGAAATACAACCCCATCATGAAAAAATGTACTGTTCACAAAGAAATTAAATAATCATGGCAAAAACAGCTTCAAAAAACGCGAAAGTAAAAGACCTTAAAGCATCTGCCGAAGCCAAGAACTGGACCAAGGTTATCAGGGCTGTAAGAAGTCCTAAGACTGGCGCCTATACATTCAAAGAGGCAATCGTTCACAAGGATAAGGTGAAGGATTATCTTGGCCAATAAGCCAATGCTGGCAAACTATTTTAAGAGCTGTTCCGTTTAACTATTCGGGACAGCTTTTGTTTTAAGGGGATCTGAGCATCAATGGCAAAATTTAATATCTAGGTTATGGGATTTTTTGACAGGCTTTTTGGTAAAAAAGAGAAGGAGCAGCTCGACAAGGGTCTTGAGAAGACCAGGGAAACTTTTTTTTCCAGGGTCACCAAAGCCATTGCCGGGAAGTCTGCCGTTGATGACGAGGTGCTCGATCAGTTGGAAGAAGCCTTGATTACTGCAGACGTGGGAGTCGATACAACCCTGGCCATCATTGAGAAAATTCAGGCAAGGGTATCAAAAGATAAATACCTGGGTACAGAAGAGTTGAATGGCATTCTTCAGGAAGAGATCAGGGCCATTTTGGTGGATGATGAAGATGATACCCTTAAAAGATTTGATATCCCCGAGGGGAAGAAGCCATTCGTGATGCTTGTGGTGGGCGTCAACGGAGTGGGAAAAACAACCACCATTGGTAAGCTTGCAACCAATTTCAAGGCTGCAGGAA
>CAITQQ010000005.1 GCA_903894575.1 uncultured bacterium | reverse complement strand
ATATTCTTGAATTGCTGGTAAGCAAATTGCAAACCCTGCTGAAGGACAAAAATTCTTCAGGTGTTTCTAACAACTTCGGTGAAGTCATCATCAGCAAAGGTTCTAAGTTCAATCCCAAAACCTTGGCTACCATCGATTACCAGAACATCAATCCTTTGGGTTGGACTGGCGATGAGAAGATTGATGACTCAATCAATACGCTTCTTCACAATTACAATATCAGGTACAACGAAGAACTCGGACGTTACAAGCGTGAGAAATTCAATATCTCTATCGGTGATGAACTCCCTGCTGGTGTGTTGAAACTTGCAAAGGTTTACCTCGCTGTTAAGCGTAAGCTGAAAGTGGGTGATAAAATGGCAGGTCGCCATGGTAACAAGGGTATTGTAGCCAAAATTGTAAGGGCTGAAGACATGCCTTTCCTGGAAGATGGAACACCTGTTGACATTGTACTGAACCCATTGGGTGTACCGTCAAGGATGAACCTTGGACAGATCTACGAGACCATCCTCGGATGGGCTGGTGAGAAATTGGGTATGAGGTTCTCCACTCCAATCTTCGATGGTGCAACTGTTGACGAGATCAAAGGTTTGATTGACCAGGCAGGCTTGCCAAGCTTTGGCCATACCTATCTCTATGATGGTGAAACCGGAGAGCGCTTCCACCAGAAAGCAACTGTTGGTATCATCTATATGCTGAAACTCCACCACATGGTAGACGATAAGATGCACGCGCGTTCTATCGGACCATACTCTCTCATCACACAGCAGCCGCTGGGTGGTAAGGCACAGTTTGGTGGTCAGCGTTTCGGTGAGATGGAGGTTTGGGCATTGGAAGCCTATGGCGCTTCTAATATCCTTCAGGAGCTTCTTACTCTCAAGTCTGATGACATCATTGGTAGGGCCAAGACATACGAAGCCATCGTTAAAGGTGACAACGTACCGAAGCCTGGTATTCCTGAGTCGTTCAATGTACTCGTGCATGAACTGCGCGGACTTGGTCTTGACCTCAAGTTTGACAACTAAAGGCTGTAACCAAATCATAACTTCAAAGCCATCCGCACGGATGGCTTTTTTTGTGCCTTGAAATTAAACAGATCAGTAAAGCTGGTAATGCAAAGCATGATGGATGGGCAAAAAAATAGGGCATTCGATGGAATGCCCTATGCGATAAGCTATAAATGAAATTAGCTAAAGAATGTACTGATCCAATAGACCAAGGCTGCAAGTAGGGCGCTTACCGGAATGGTAAGGATCCAGGCAACCAACAGAGAGGAGGTGACGCCCCACCTTACGGCACTGAGACGTTTTGTGGCACCTACGCCAATGATAGATCCGGTAATGGTATGGGTGGTTGAAACAGGGATTCCCATTTGACCGGTAAAGAACAGGGTGAAGGCTCCTGCTGTTTCAGCGGCCACACCTTCCAAGGGGGTCACTTTGGTGATCTTGGTTCCCATGGTTTTTACAATTTTCCAACCACCACTCATGGTACCTAATCCAATGGCAATATAGCAGGAAATGGGAACCCAGCTGGGCAGCTGTCCAAAGTCCTGAATATTTCCGCTTGCAATCAGCGCAGCGCCAATGATACCCATTACTTTCTGTGCATCATTACCGCCATGACCAATGCTGAAGGCCGCAGAACTGAACAACTGAAGTTTCTTGAACATATTGCCCACAGAATAGGCTGTTGGGGTCTTGATTTTTTCTACATAGAGATAGACCAGCATGAACAGGATGGATGTAAGGATGATGCCCCAAACAATCACATGGTTCTCAGATTTTTCAATATCCTTCTTGAATGAGCTTTGTATGTTGAATTTTTCAATCTTTGATTTTATTTTTATTGCATTGGCAGGATCAATGGGATAGATGGAATTGATGGCAACAAGCGCACTGTCCATGCTGATTTCCTTTTTCAGCAATTGCTTAACGGGAACTTTGTATTTTTCTGTTTCAACTTTAGCAACATCATATTCTTTCTTCTTTTCTGCATTGTCTGCAGAGAGGGATTCCAGGATAAGGAAATTGTTGGCATTCCTGATTTCATCTTTCAATTTGCTTACTTCGATATCGGCCAATAAGCCATTGTGGTAGGCAAATGCAGCAATAGAATCTGCGCCAATCTTATCGAACTCAGACATCACAGGTGCAATTTTTGCATAAATCTCTTTAGCCCCGTTCAATTTTTTTTCAGCAGTAGCCAGGTCTTCTTTTGCTTTCTCGTTGTTGCTGTCTTTTACAAGTGCTTCTTCTGCTTTGGCAACATCAAGTTTGTATTTATCCAGCTTGATGAATTTTTCAAGTCCCTGGTTCATTTTGTTTTCCTCAAACCTGTCGAAGAGCAATACCGTCAGTGCAGTTGCCACAACGATGATACCCATCCTTAACCACATGTTTCGCAATATGGTTACAATTGTGATGAATATGGAGATGGCCATACCAATCAACGGTGCAAAAAAGATGAAAAGTACCGTTTTGATAATGGTATCATTCTCAACCACTTTAGACCATGAGATGCTCAACCCTTTGGTCATCATGGCATGGGCTATGGCAGCGCCGGCAAATCCTCCAATGAGGGTATGAGAAGAAGATGAGGGGATACCATACCACCAGGTGAGCAGGTTCCAGAAAATGGCGGCAATCAATCCTGCAAGGATAACATTCAGTGTTATGAATTCTTTGTTAACAGTCTTGCTGATGGTATTGGCCACTGCATGGTCCTGGAAAATGAAATAGGCAACCACATTGAAAAATGCAGCCCAGATAACCGCTTGAAAGGGGGTAAGGACTTTGGTAGAAACAACAGTTGCGATGGAGTTGGCTGCATCGTGAAAGCCATTGATGTAATCAAAAATCAGGGCCAGTACGATAATAACAATGAGAAGGGTCATGAGCAATTATTTTGGAGGCCGTCACCTATATTAGGCATACTTGATAATGATCGATTCAATGACATTGGCGGCATCTTCGCATTTGTCAGTAGCAATCTCCAATACCTGGTATATTTCCCTTTTTTTGATCACCTCTTTAAAATCGTTTTCATTGTTAAACAGGCTGTCAATACTCATGTCAAATACATCATCGGCCTGGTTCTCAATGCTGTTGATTTTTACAATGGCTTCTGTCATCTCCCCGAGATTTTTCATGTCTCTGAGGCCATGAACAGCTTTCTTTATTTCTACACTTCCCTGCAGTACTAGCTCTGCCAACTTATGAATCCCAAGGTCGTTGGGATTGATTTTGTAGAAATTGATTTTTTTAGCTGAAGCATAGATATAGTCAGCAATGTCATCCAAGGCTGTTGCCAATGCATGAATATCTTCCCTGTCCAATGGGGTGATGAAATTGCGTCCCAGCTCGGTGAAAACGTTGTGTGTGAAATCGTCGTTCTTGTGCTCCAGGTTTTCAATGATGGCTGAAATCTCAGCTCTTTTGTCCTCATCAGATTCATTTACCATCAGTTGGAGTTGAGTAGCCATTTTACCGACTACCTCTGCCATGTTTTCAAAAAGGGTAAAAAATACTCTGTCCTTGGGGAGGAACATTTTGAAGAACGTGTTAATCGCCATAGTTAAGGGTTTTCTATAATAAGATTTGCAATATTAAACAATCCTTCAACAATATAAAGACTCATTATGCAACCCCGGATTACCAAATTGTTAAGAAATAAGGCTTGTGTTTCAATAATCAGTTAAATAGGATTTTAACTGCATTTTGCCCTTTGGAAGTTTTGACCATGATCATATAAACACCTGAATTGAGATTGTTTTTGCCAATAAGATCTCTACCAACAACCAATGCATGTTTTCCTGCTGGTTTTATCCCTTTGTAAAGCCTTGAAATGAGGGTGCCATCTACTGATACCAAATCTACCATAACCTCTTCGGAAGATGCAAGGGTGTAGGAAACGGTGGATTTGGATATGACCGGATTCGGATAAACGCTAAGCTTGGCATCCAATCTAGGCAATGCAGGATTGGTGATGGCGGTAACAAGGTTGCTGCTGAGGTCTTTGTTCAGGTAAACATGGTATTCACCCGGTTGCAGGGTGATGTTGGCTGATCCACCCGTTACATTGATGGATGTTTTGGTAAGATAGCTGTGCCAGGTTCCTGTGGCAGGAAAATTGACCGATGCGGTTCTTGCAGCGATATCAAAATTTCCAATCACCACTACTTTCAGTGAATCATCATTGATTTGCATCGTTTTTACAGCATTGCTGAAGTCAATCGAGTATTTGTCAGTAGTGAAAGTGGTCAGGTAATTGGATTTTAACCTCAACCTGATAAGGTTGGAATACACATCAAACAAACTTCTTTTCAAAACATCATTGTAGTTGTGCCAAACCGGGGGCTTGTTGTCAAGCCTGCAATTGTTATTGACAGTGCCGTCTGTACAGGTATTGATGGAGTAGGGGAAGCCCAGTTCACCGAACTGCCAAAGCATTTTTGGCCCGGGAATCATTGCCCAAAATGCCGCTGCCTGACCCATCCGTTTGAGCGCTGATATGGAATCCCTTGTTGAATAGGAAGAAGATTGGTTGCCAAAATTCAGGTTCTTGTACATGAGCCGTTCTTCATCATGGCTTTCCATGTATCCT
>CAITQQ010000004.1 GCA_903894575.1 uncultured bacterium | reverse complement strand
CCGTGTCTGCATTTATATGGGAATGATTCCCGAATTGGCCATTGCTGTGTTGGGATGTGCAAGGATCGGAGCCATCCACTCTGTGATTTTTGGAGGGTTCAGTGCACAAAGCATTGCAGACCGCCTTCAGGATGCGAATGCTGAATTCATCATCACCTGCGATGGTGCCTTCCGCGGAGCAAAAGATATTCCACTCAAGAACGTGATCGATGATGCACTGATCAGCTGCAAGTTTGTTAAACGCGTTATCGTATATACCCATACCCGCTCGGCAGTAAGCATGATCAAAGGACGCGATGTATGGTGGGAAGATGAAGTGCGCAAGGTAGAAACCGCCGGCAATCCTGATTGCCCCGCGGAGCCCATGGATGCTGAAGATCCCCTTTTCATCCTCTATACTTCCGGTTCAACCGGAAAGCCAAAAGGTGTGGTGCATACCTGTGGCGGCTACATGGTGTATACCAACTATACTTTCGTGAATGTATTCCAATACAAGCCCCAGGAAATCCATTTCTGTACGGCTGATATCGGCTGGATTACCGGTCATTCTTATATCGTGTATGGGCCGCTCAGTGCAGGTGCCACATCATTGATGTTTGAAGGCATCCCAACCTTTCCTGATGCAGGCAGGTTCTGGGACATCATCGATAAATTCAAGGTCAATATCCTCTACACTGCGCCAACGGCCATCAGAAGCCTGATGGCATTCGGACTGGGGCCCTTGCAAAACAAGGACCTCAGCTCGCTAAGGGTATTGGGTACCGTTGGGGAACCCATCAATGAAGAGGCATGGCAATGGTATGATGAACACATTGGAAAAAGAAAATGTCCGATTGTTGATACCTGGTGGCAAACAGAAACTGGTGGTGTATTGATCAGCAACCTCGCTGGCATCACCCCTTCCAAACCCAGCTATGCTACACTGCCGATGCCTGGTGTACAGCCATTGCTGGTGGACGAAAAGGGACAGGAAATCACAGAAAACAACGTGACAGGCAACCTTTGCATCAAGTCGCCCTGGCCTGCAACCCTCAGGACCACGTATGGCGACCATGAACGCTGCAGAACCAATTATTTTGCTACCTATGAGAACCTCTATTTCACAGGAGATGGTGCATTCAGGGATGAAAACGGCTTCTACCGCATTACTGGCCGCGTTGATGACGTATTGAATGTCAGCGGACACCGCATCGGCACCGCCGAAGTGGAGAATGCCATCAACATGCACGCAGGTGTTGTGGAAAGTGCCGTGGTGGGCTATCCCCACGATGTAAAGGGACAGGGCATTTATGCATTTGTCATCTACAGCGGAACCCATGGCGATGAGGAAATGACCCGCCGCGACATCACTGCAACCGTGAGCCGCATCATCGGGCCGATTGCCAAACCGGATAAAATACAACTGGTCCCGGGATTACCCAAGACCAGGAGTGGAAAGATCATGCGCCGCATCCTCCGCAAGATTGCCGAAAACGAACTGGACAACATCGGAGATACATCAACCTTGCTTGATCCTGCTGTTGTGGAGGAGATCAAGAGAGGGAGGAGATGAGTTGAACTTGCCAACCAGAGGTTGGTAAATCTGCCGAAGGCAAGGGGAGTTTTCCAGCCGAAGCAAGGGGTTCTCCAAGTCATTTATATAAATATCTGAATTTCAATTGCTTATAAAATATCGGTCAAATAAAATACAAATGATGCCAAAAAAATAAATAACTTGCGTTTGAATATATTTTTTTCTGAAAAAAGTCGCACTGATACTGCCAGCCCACAATGAAGAGGGAAACATCAGACCGATCTATGAAGAGATCACCGGCTGCATGAATGGATTAAATTACGACTTTAACATTCTTTTTATTGATGACGGCAGCACGGATCATACAATTGCTGACATACAAGCGGTCGCAGCACAAGACAACAGGGTTAAGTACATAGAACTGGCAAGAAATTTCGGTCACCAATATGCCATCAAAGCAGGGATTGACCATGCAGATGCAGAAATTGTGATCATGATGGATTGTGATCTTCAACATCCACCAGAGTTGATCCCCATGATGCTGAAAGAAAATGAGCGTGGGTATGAGATCGTGAGAACCCACCGCAAAGAGACTGACCATGAAAACTATCTCAAAAAAAAGACCTCTTCACTATTTTACAGCCTCATTTCCAAATTCTCTGAAATCCAAATTGAAAAAGGATCAGCAGATTTTCGACTGGTGAGTGGGAAAGCGCTGGAACAGCTGCGAAGATTCAATGAAATGGATCTTTTCTTCCGAGGGCTGATCAAATGGATGGGATTCAAACAGATAAGCATTGAGTTTCAACCCAACAAAAGACATCGTGGTGAAACGAAATATACCTATGTCAAAATGTTCAACCTTGGAATAAGGGGATTCACTTCCTTCAGTACAAAACCACTGTATTTTTCTGCCTATCTGGGAATCGGTACTTCAATCATCTCTTTGTTGTTTCTGCCTTATGTCCTCACTGCATTGCTTTCAGGGCACACAGTTGCAGGATGGGCATCTATCATGCTGACCATTGCCTTCTTCGGCGGATTGAACTTATTGGTATTGGGTATCATCGGTGTTTACCTTGCTAAACTTTTCGTGCAAAACAAATCGAGACCACATTATATCATAAGAAATTCCACCTTATGAAAAACACCATCCTCTTAAGCTTTGATGTGGAAGAGTTTGACATGCCGATGGAATATGGAAGAAACTTGAGCATCAACGAGCAGATGGCGGTGGGGATGTCCGGACTTCACGCAATATCATCAATCCTGTCGGACAAAAACATTGCTACCACCTTATTCACCACAGCACACTTCGCTGAATATTTTCCGGAACAGATTAAGGAGTTGAGCCAAAAACATGAAATTGCCTCACATACGTATTACCATAGCAAGTTTGAAACCAAAGACCTGAGAGAGTCCAAAACCAAACTGGAGGAACTGACAGGAAAGACGATCACTGGATTGAGGATGCCAAGGATGAAGCCTGTTTCGGTTGATGCAGTCAGCGATGCTGGTTATTCCTATGACGCATCCATTCACCCTACATGGCTGCCAGGCAGATACAACAATCTGCATTTACCTAAAACCTCTTATTTCGATAACGAACTCCTGCGGATTCCTGCATCAGTGAGTCCCGCTTTGCGGATTCCCTTGTTCTGGCTGAGCTTTAAAAATTTTCCATTCGAATACTACAGAAAACTGGCGATCAAAACACTCAGGAATGATGGTGTACTGAGCCTCTATTTCCATCCATGGGAGTTTACAGACATCAGCGGATACGGACTCCCACGTTACATCAGAAGCATCTGTGGTGATGAACTGATTGAGCGATTGCAAAAACTATTGAAGTTTCTCAAAGAAGAAGGTGAATTCCTTACCATGCAAGAATATGCATCATCGATGATAAAAAGATCATCCGGAAGTTTACGCAAAATCAACATTCCTTCTCCGATAGAATAATAACTGATAAGTGATCACCAACCATGCCAATACGCAGGGCAGGGCCTTCAGTGCATAAGGCTTGATGAAAGTATTCCTGATATACGAAGGAAATAAATCGGTTGAGGATAAGATGGTCAGCAGAAACAGGAGTAGCAACATCCACTTCATCCATTGTGGCCGCTCCTCACCAAAGGCAGCATACCAGATGGCAAATCCTGTAACGGCAATCACATAGGTGGGCGATTCCGCAGAAGTACTGAAAATCACCAAGCCGATCAAAACCTGAGCCAGATAAAACAGCTTGAAACGATTGTCATCATAATGTTTTCTCTTCAACAATGGAAGCAAGGTCAGCAGTCCTGCAGGAATAAGAAACAACAAATTCGACAAACTACTGACACCCGTAATTCTTCTTGCCATGCCCATTGCAGAGATGTCCTGCATGCCATCTGTGAAATTGGTGGAGATGTTTTCCTGATTCTTGCCCAGCAACCGAAGATACCAGTCAACATAAGCATTCAATACAAAGGAAACATCAGCATACAGCATCGGGATACACACCAAGATCCCCATCGTGATAACCATCGATATGGCCATCGAACGATATCTTCCGGTGAAAGGTGTAAAGAGCAGTCCTACAATTCCATACAGCTTTACCAGAAATCCCCCCGAAATGAAAAATGCTGCTACAGTTGTCCGCCCATTCATCGCATGCACAAAAGCAAGAATGATCCAGGAACACAGCATGGGGTTGAACTGCTGGCTCTGGATCGAACCACACATTTCCAACAAGGAAATGGACATGACCATCTGAATGGCATTGCGATCCAGCGGTAATTTTTTTATCGCATAAAACAAAAACAAAGCATTCGCCAAACACCAAAGCACAATACCAATTGCATCTGGTAATACAGCAAAAGGAGCGATGATAAAACTGAAACTGGGGCCGTAATGATTCTGGTACAAATACAATCCCGGATAAAAATCATAGAGATTGGCTTGTCGGATGACATTCAAAAATACATGTTTGTAAATGAGGTAGTTGTTGTATGCTTTGGGGCCCAAACTGTATTTGACAATGGCAAAGGCTGCCGGAAGCAAGAACCATAAAATGTTCAAGGCTTTGGGCCAGGCGGCCTTTATCTTTTGAATTGAATTGCTTGCCATTATCGCCATTAGGTTGAAACAAATTTCAGTAAATATGGTTGTATTTGGGACCGCAATCATAAAATTATCTGATATTGCCAAAGACTAAAGGCAATAATGACTGATTATGGACAGAAACTTTCTGGATGAATACTTTAAAATGGAGCGGGAACACTGGTGGTTCCAGGTCAGGGAAGGTATCATACTCGACCAGTTCAGGTCTTCAGTTTACAAAGATACTCCACTGAATATTTTGAATGTTGGTGCTGCTACAGGCAGGTCCTCAGAAATGCTGGAACCCTTTGGTGTTGTGCAGTCAATTGAATACGATGAACCTTCCTATCGCTTTTGCCATGATGTACTGAAGATGAAGATCGATCAGGGATCAATCACCGCGCTTCCCTATCCCGATAATACTTTTGATTGTGTCTGCGCCTTTGATGTGGTGGAACATGTGGAGGATCATCAAAAAGCAATAACCGAACTGTTCCGTGTGTGTAAACCGGGAGGGAAAATATTCATCACTGTCCCTGCATTTATGTCGCTCTGGAGCAACCACGATGTGGTCAATCACCACTTCCGTCGTTACCAGAAAAAGCAAATGCTGGATCTTTTTTCAGCAAATGGAGGCCGGCTGCAGAGAACCACCTATTTTAATTTCTTTTTGTTCACCCCCATTTTCCTGGTGAGGTCACTCCAGAGAATATTTACCCGAAAAAAACAATCAGCACTGAAACCAGACAATGACATGATCGAATCAGGTTTCATCAATGGTGTTTTTCATTCAATCTTCTCATTTGAAAGATCATTGTTGAAAAAAATCAATTTCCCTTTTGGCGTTTCACTGATGGTGCTGTGGGAAAAAAACCAGATCAAATGAGCCTGCTGCAATGAATTGTTGTGGTTCAGGCTGAAATTGCGTTATTTTGCTTTTTACTATTTGCCTGTCCCATGAATAAATCACTGATTACGCAACCATCATCAGAACGCTCCGAAATCAGGGATGCAGGCCTATTCAAAAAAGAAATGAAATTCAAATCATAATGGCAGGAAAATTAGCCTATAAACTGCAGCGTTACGGTGCCATTTTCAAAGAATTGAGCAACTGGCCAGAATATCTGGCATTCAAGTTGGGCATTCATCCAGGAAAAGATTTTGTTTTCAAGTTCAAAGACGGACATGTCTTTCGGGTTCCCAAAAAAATGATAGGTCCTTTCAGAGAATGTTTTTTCGATGATCAGTATATGCTTCATTTTGATCATCATGGTTTCCCCAAAGCTCCCGTTATTTTTGATGTAGGTGCCAATGTGGGCTATGCAGCACTTTATTTCTTCCGCTGCTTCCCCAATGCTACTGTCCACTCCTTTGAACCCATGCCCTTTCTGCAAGAGGTCATGAAAAAACACAAAGAACAAAATCAGGGCCACGACTGGAAACAGCATCCATTCGGTCTCTGGAAAGAGGATGGCCACATGGATATTTTTACTGATGCTCCTGATGACTTCACTTCCATTTCAGGCATAGCCCATTTTGAAAATGCGGTTCACAAGGTATCCATTCAAGTGATGGCATTATCAACATTCATCAATGAAAATAAAATTGATTCCATAGACCTGCTGAAAATGGATTGCGAAGGAGCAGAGTATGATATTCTTTTCAACCTTCCTGAAAACTATTTCAACAGGATTGAAAGAATGGCCATGGAAACACACGAGACCCAGCAATACAGAACTGTGGAAATGGCGGAATTTCTCATGGCCAAAGGTTATCAGGTCAAATATGTAACAAGACCCGCTACGCGCACAGGCCATGTCTGGGCCTGGAAATAAACAGGCAATGCAATCATGAAGATCGGATTTGACGCCAAACGACTGTTCAACAATTTCACAGGACTGGGTAACTATTCCCGATTCGTTCTGGATACCTTATTGGAAGCAGACACATCCGACAACTACTATCTGTACACCCCCAAAATAAAAGACCGGCCCGAAACCAAAAGATACCTGCAGGATCCACGCCTGAAGATCATCACCCCTCCATCCTGGATGAAGCCTTCTCCGCTGGCCGCAGTTTGGCGATCGACCTTGCCAATCCATTCAAAAGAATTTTCATCACTTGATATCTACCATGGACTGAGTCATGAACTTCCCATGGGTATTCCTGCACACGTCAAAAGCATCGTAACCATTCACGACCTCATCTTCCTGCGTTATCCCGAATTCTATTCAGGTTTTGATGTGATGATGCATCACCAAAAAGTGAAACATGCCTGCAGGGTGGCCGACAGGATCATTGCAGTGAGTGAACAAACCGCGAAAGATGTCATCCATTTTCTGAAAGCAGATCCTGCAAAAATTAAAGTGATCTATCAGGGATGCCACAGACAATTCCGGAATAAACATACATCTGAAGAAATTGCTGTTGTCAAGGAAAAATATGGTCTGCCAGACAGTTATGTCTTGATGGTGGGAAGCATTGAGTCAAGAAAGAATGCCATCACTTTACTGAAGGCTTTTGCCATGCTGCCCAAGGATGGAAGACCCGGGCTGGTACTGGTCGGAAAAGGAACAACATATCTTGACGAAGTAAAAACAACCATCGCTGCATTGCATATCGAAAAAGAAGTCAGCCTGATCCACAATGCCGCTTTCAGTGACCTGCCTGCCATCTATCAGGGCGCTACAGTATTTGCCTATCCATCATTGTTTGAGGGCTTCGGCATTCCGATCATTGAAGCGATTGAATCCGGAATACCGGTGCTCACTTCAAAGGGATCCTGTTTCGCAGAAGCAGGCGGAGCTCAGGCCTGGTATGCAGACCCGCAAAAACCGGAAGAATGGACGTCCTGCCTGAAAGAAATACTGGGATCGGATAACCATCAACGGATAGCATCACAACAGGAACATGTCCTGAAATTCAGGCCGGAACACAACAGAATAAATTTACTGAACAGTTACCTTTTCTAGATTGCGCATTCATCAATTCGAAAACCTCAGACCCAATGTATACGGCACTTGTTCCACACCGTATTGGTGCATAGGGCTTGTTGCTACTGAGCCATAGAGTTTCACAGGACCAAGTCCCAATTCCGCTACATAGGAAAGCTTGAACTGCTCGAGGTTAAAGTTGGACTTTGTTTTGTCTGTACCACCAGGACCTTTTTGCTTCTGCCTTGCACTGGAGAGGTAGCCACCACTCACGCCCGCAGAGAACTGAAACCCTCTTCTGCCTTTCATGGGATTGGTGTTGATGTTCAGCATCACAGGAACGGTCAGGTAATTGGCGACCAGCTTGTTCTTGGTCAATTCATTCATTCCTCCACGTTTCGCATAGACTGAAATATCATCAACATAGGTAATACCTGATTTGAAGAAATAGTTATTGCTT
>CAITQQ010000003.1 GCA_903894575.1 uncultured bacterium | reverse complement strand
CTACTACGATTGCGTCGAATGTGTTGGACATGATATTTGATTGTCGGTTAATAGTACCTGAAATTCCCATCTAAAAGATTGGAATCAAGAGGACTACAAGTTAAAATTCTTTTGGGTAAAATTTGAATATTTTCTTGCTGATTGTTTTCACTCTTCATGCTTTGGCAACAGTAGGTTAATCGTTTCTTAACAATAGAGCAATGTTCTGGCAAGATGGGATGGTGAATTTCGCGTGAGCAAAAATCAAATCAATTGTTATGAGAAAATTATTCCTTGTTTTATCTGCTACCGCTTTTTTTTCCTGTAAGAAAGAGACAGAAGTTACACCACTCGAAATTACGGTCAATGAAGACCTGGCCTCTTATCAAGAGATTGCATCCATCAATTTGGGAGGATTGGGATCTGCAGAGATCACCACTTTTGATCCTGCCACGAACAGGCTTTTTGCAGTAAACAATGGAACAACGAATAAGATTGACGTGATTGATATGGCCAATCCAGCGAGCATCAGTGTTGTAAAATCGATCAGCATGCTGCCTTATGGAGGATATGTGAACAGCGTGGATGTGAAAAATGGTTTGTTGGCTGCGGCAATTGAGTCTACCAACAAGCAAGCGCCAGGAAAAGTTATTGTTTTCAACACCAGCACATTAAAAGAGATTGCATCTGTCAATGTTGGATCCCTTCCAGACATGGTGGTTTTTAGCCCCGATGGAAAATTTATCCTAACCGCCAATGAAGGAGAACCCAATGATGCTTATACCACAGATCCTGCTGGGTCGGTTTCCATCATCAATGTAGGAAACAATTATACAGTGACCACCTTTGATTTTGCTGGATTTGTGTCACAATTGTCGGCCTTGTCTGGGCAGGGATTCAGGGTATTTGGACCTGGTAAAAATTTCGTTAATGACATTGAACCTGAATACATTACCGTGTCGAGTGATTCAAAAACAGCCTGGGTAACCTTGCAGGAGAACAATGCCATCGCAGAGATTGATATCCTTTCTGCCACCATCAAAAAAATCATGCCACTGGGGTTCAAAGATTATTCCGCTCCGGGCAATGCATTTGATTTTAGCGACAGGGATGGGGCCATTGCTTTCAAAAATGCACCAGTATTTGGAACATATATGCCAGATGCCATTGCATCATACAATTATAACGGAACCACGTATCTGTTTACCGCAAATGAAGGTGATGCCAGAGAATATGCCGGCTTTGCTGAAGTAAAACGCCTGGGAACGGTCATGTTGGATCCTGTTGCTTTCCCCACAGGAGCCACTTTGAAAACAGATGCACAATTGGGAAGATTGAACATCACCACAACCCTTGGCGACAAAGATGGTGATGGCGATTTTGATGCGATTTATAGCTTTGGCGCCAGGTCTTTCTCTGTTTGGAATGCCTCCACCGGTGCCTTGGTTTGGGACAGCAAAAATGAACTGGACGTCAAATGCAATGAGTTGGGCGTTTATGATGATACCCGAAGTGATGACAAAGGCGCTGAACCTGAGGCCATTACCATTGGAAGAGTGGGCAGTAAAATGGTTGCCTACGTTGGAATGGAAAGGACAGATGCTGTTGCTGTATACGACATCAGTGATCCTACCAAGCCAAGTTTTATCAAGGCTTTCAAAACTGGTGATGCTCCTGAGGGTTTGCTTTTCATCCCTGCATCAAAAAGCCCAATTGGCCAAAGCTTGGTTGTTGTGAGCAGTGAAAACGATGGTGTTGTAAAAATTTACAAAGCCAACAAGCTGTAGCTTAAACCTTTACAATTCCTTGATGTTGTAAGTACACAATAAAAAACAATTTTTGGTACTTTTGCGCCGTCAAAACAAAAATAACAATCATGAGAAAAATTATTTCATTGCTTACCCTTGTGCTGTTGGTTGCTTCAACCTCCTTTGCACAGGTGACCAGCAGTAGCATTACCGGTTCGGTAAAGGGTGATGACAACAAGTTCCTTGAAGGAGCTACCGTTGTTGCCGTTCACCAGCCTTCAGGAACAAAGTACTCCACTACAACGAACAAGTCTGGTGCTTTCACCATCCTGAACGTGCGTGTGGGTGGACCTTATGTGGTTAAAATCACCTTCAGTGGTTTCAAGTCTTACGAAGAGCAGGGCGTTTTTGCTCCTCTTGGTAATACAGCCAACGTGGACGTAACCCTCAAAAACGATGCTGTCAGCATGCAGAACATCGTTGTAAAGGCTGCACCAAACCCCATCATCAACTCCAGGGCCAACGGTACCAGCGTTACCATTGGAAGGCAGGCATTGAACCTTACTCCAACAATTGGTCGTAACCTGAATGATGTAACCAAGTACAATGCCTACAGCAATGGTCGCTCATTTGCCGGTCAGGACAGCCGTTTCAACAACTTCACCATCGATGGTGCCGTTTTCAACAACGGATTCGGTCTTGGATCTGATGCCCAAGCGGGTGGTCGTACCAACTCTACTGCCATCTCTTTGGATGCACTGGAAGAGGTTCAGATCAACATCACTCCTTATGATATCCGCCAGTCAGGCTTTGCCGGTGCTGCGATCAATGCCGTAACTCGCAGTGGTACCAACGAATTTGCAGGATCTGTATTCCGTTTCTGGAACAGCAGGGACCTTGCAGGAACAAAGGTTGCCAGCAAAACAGACAATATCCCCAAAACACCTTTCAATGTTGAAACCCAGGGTTTCCGTGTTGGTGGGCCCATCATCAAAGACAAGCTTTTCTTCTTTGTAAACGGTGAGTTTACCAATGGAACCAACCCTGCATTGAGCTGGGTGGCTAACCGTCCCGGTGCTACAGGTAACGTTTCCAGGACTACCGCAACCGACCTTGAAGACCTGAAAAGCTTCATGAAGACCAACTTTGATTATGATCTTGGTGCCATCGATAATTTCAACAACGAGTCTTTCAGCAAGAAAGTATTGGCACGTATTGATTACAACATCAATGATATCCATAAACTCTCTTTGAGGTATGCGCACCACAATTCTGAAAGTGACGTGCCCATCAGCAACAGTAACTCTGGAAATACAGCAGGTAATGGTAACAGGCAGAACTCCGCACTGGCCATTTCAGGTCAGAACACCGGATACATCATCCAGGACAATACGCGTTCAGCAGTATTGGAACTAAGCTCTAACTTTAAGAACAGGGTTTCCAACCAGTTCATCGCCACTTACAACAAGCAGATTGAAGACCGTGCATACCGCACTGCAATGTTCCCGACTGTGGACATCCTCAGTGGTGTTGGCGGAAGCACTTATACTTCTTTGGGATTTGATCCATTCACCCCCAACAACAAGTTGAACTACTCAACCTTCAACCTGACCAACAATACTACCCTGATCCGTGGCAACCATACCATTACATTGGGTGCTGCCTTTGAATCATTCAAGTCGAACAACCTGTTCTTCTACGGTTCCAATGGTGTT
>CAITQQ010000002.1 GCA_903894575.1 uncultured bacterium | reverse complement strand
GTCCAAGTGCAGTGAATTTGTCTGCAAGTTTATCAAATACTTCCTCTTTGCCCGAGGCAACCAAGATGGAATTGATGGCATTATCCAGTTTTCCTTTTGCAGGCTTATTGGACAATTCCATTGCATATTTCAACGCAAGTACACTGTCAACTTTTGATAGCGCTTCCAATGAAGCTCCTGCTACGGAATATGAAGAATCATTGATGTTCTTTTCATAGAGTGCGGCATATTTTGTATCAGCTGTTTTACCCAATCCCTCCATCATGCTTGCTTTGACGGGCCTGTTGGTTTCCTTGTTCACCAGCAAAGCAAGTGTCTCTTCAAAGGTTTTTCTGATGCGGTCTTTTTTCATGTCAATTTTACCCATCGCAAGCAACCTTATCCCATGGAAAGGATCATTCAAGGCATCTTTCAAAAGTGCAAGGGCCTTGGGGTCATCCGTCTTCTTGCCGCAGAAATCAACTGCTTCTTTTCTGTCAAGGTAATTTCCCGCATGGTAAAACTGGTGGATATAGTTGTCAACGCTTTTGTTTTCCTTCTTTTCACACAACAGAATCTTTTCGCCATCAAAGTTGATAAGATCTGGTTTAGTGGCTGAAGCAAAAGAGAAACTGTCTACTGCATGCTCAATCCAGACCTGATTCCTTGTCCTGGTTTTACCATTGTAAACATCAATGAAGGTTGGTATCCTGAAAATTTTCCCTGTGGCTTGGATTTGCTTTACAACCACCGTTGCCAGCTTTGTGGCTTCATTGTATTTATACTGGATGTCCAGCTTTGGATGACCATTGCCAAAATACCATTGGTTGAAATACCAGGTAAGGTCCATCCCGCTAACCTCTTCAAAAGCAAGGCGCAAATGATGTGCTTCAGCAGCCTTGAATTTGTTGCTGCTCAGGTATAGGTTCAATCCTTTGAAAAACGCACTGTCTCCAATATGTTTTCTCAACATGTGCAGGATTCTTCCCCCTTTTTGATAGCTGACGCCATCAAACATTTGCTCCCGGTCTTCATAATAAAAACGCACGAGGTCTTTTTTTGAATTGTCACCCATTAGGTAGCCCTGTAGACCGCTGAAATTTTCAGCATCACCGGCATCCTTTCCATACTTGTATTCATCCCAAAGGGTCTGGCTATAGTCGGCAAAAGATTCGTTGAGGGTAAGGTTGCTCCAGCTCTCAGCAGTCACGTAATCACCAAACCATTGGTGAAACAATTCATGTGCAATAGTGCCTTCCCAGATATTTCCGTCCGTCAGTTCTCTAGCATCCTGTTGGGCTGTTTCCTGGTGGATGGTAGCGGTGGTATTCTCCATTGCTCCCGCCACGTACTCCCTGCCAGTAATTTGGCTGTACTTTACCCACGGATATTCGACACCAGTGATCTTGGAAAAATAGGTCATCATTTCTGGGGTGTTGCCAAAGATTTTTTTGGCCACTGGTCCGAACTCTTTTTCAACATAATAGTTTACTTCTTTTCCTTTCCACGAATCTTTTATCACGGCATAATCGCCTACCCCCATGAAGAAAAGATAAGGAGAGTGAGGAAGATCCATTTTCCAATAATCCGTTCTGGTGCCATCGGTATTGATTTTTTGGCTTACCAATTTTCCATTGCTAAGTGTAACATACTTGGATGGAACGGTCATGTATAGCTCCTGGGTTGTTTTTTGTTGCGTCTGATCAATCGTCGGAAACCAAACTGAGTTCGATTCCGTTTCACCCTGGGTCCAAATCTGGATGGGTTTATTCTTTTCCTCTCCTTTTGGGTTGATGAAATAAAGACCTTTCACGCCAAGCATGGGATCAGTTCCGGTCTCCTTCTGGTATTCATTGGGCTTGGATACATAATTGATGTAGACCGTATAGTTTTCTCCTTTCTTGTAAGTCCTTGGTAGTTTTATGGACAATTGTTTCCTGTCATAGCTGTATTCCAGGGATTTTATGGACTTGTCAGGCTGAACCATCGATACCTGAAGGATATCCATGCCTTTTGCATCCAGCGTCAAAGCTGCTGTTGGATTGAAATGTGGTGTCAGTGTAATCCAAGCCTTGCCCAAAAGGGAAGTCTTTTCATAATCAAACCGTACATCAAGTTTGGTGTGGACAAGGTTGTTTATCCGTGTAGGTGTATACCGTGGAGTTTGTTTCCAGCTTGAGTCAACAGGTCCTTTTTCCTGAGAAAATCCCATGAAACTGAGGTTGATGACAAGCAATAAGATCAAGTACTTTTTCATTGTAAGATGGTTTATGCTGCAAATATATCAAGGCAATGGTTTAAGATTTGCCAATTTTGATGGGTGGTAAAATCCTTGCTCTGTGAATCATTCTTTTGTTAGATTTGTAACATGTCAATTTATTCTGGTATTCGGATGGTTTGTATTGTCATGGCCACCATGGCTTTTCAGGGCTTGAGTGCTCAACATTATATTTTTATTGAAGCAGACGGGCAGCAGCCATTTTACCTCAAACAAGGAAATAAAATGGTTTCTTCATCAGCTGCTGGCTTCCTGATACTCCCAAAGATTACAGCATCCGATCTGGAATTCTCCATCGGATTTCCCAAAAATAGTTACCCTGAGGTTTCTTTTTACATCAATGGCACCGACCGCGACCGTGGTTTTCAATTGAAGCTGATGGAAGGGCAGGGCTGGTCTTTGTTTGACCGAACAAGCCTGGAAGTGATCAAAGGCGAATCGCCCAAAGCTGCGCCCATTGAAATACAATTGTCTAAAAAAGAGGAGGGGAACTTTGCAAAGCTTTTGGCTGCTGCAACAGATGATAAGTCATTGTTAGAAAAAATGCCCAAGAAAGACAGTTTAGAAAATGCTGCACCCGTTAAGGCTGTCACAAAGGCTGGTTTGACAGCTGCTGCCACAAAGGCTGGATTGAAAGACAGCCTCAATAAAAAGGAAAAGGCGAGCTCGCCCCAAATTTCCATCAGTGCCCAGGCGGAGGATATGGATGTCAAGCGGTTGGTTTTTGTTGAAAAAACAACCCAAGGAAGTTCTGATACCATTGCAGTTGAGATTGAAAAGAAGAAGGTTGTTGCCTCGACTGAACCCTTGATACCAAAGAAGGATACTGTTTTGGCTGCAACATCTCCCAAGGACATAGCACACACTGCAATACCTTCCGATACCATTGCCTTCGTGGGCAAGCCTAAGGAAGAAGCCGATAGTGCTAAAGCGAACAACCTATCTCCAAAAGCAAGTCCGATCATTGTTTGTGATCGTCCCATTGCTGATTACAAGGATATTCGTTCACTGCAAAAGAAGTTGTTGGGAATTGCATCAGATGATGACCAAAGGAATTATGCTGTAAAGGCATTTGGCCAAAAATGCTTCAATACCAAGCAGGCGCTTGAAATCGGATGGTTTTTTGTTGACGAGAACAGCAGACTCCAGTTGTTCAAGGCATTGCAACCACTCATTGCTGATAAAGCATCTTTTGGGAATCTTGAAGTCTCGTTTTTAAAGGAAGAAAATATCAAGGCCTTCAGGGCGCTTGTTGCAGGAACCAATTGAATAAACCCTAAGGCATGCCGACTTATTTTTTAGCCTTAACATACAAGGGGACACGCTTTGCCGGATTTCAGATACAAGACAATGCCATTACCATCCAGGGGCAGGTTGAGCGGGCAATGGCCACCTACCTCAGGGAAAATGTCCAGTTGACCGGCTCCTCCCGAACCGATGCAGGTGTGCATGCCAACAGGAATTTCTTTCATTTTTCCATTGATCGACCGCTTAGCGATGAATTCGTGTACCATGTCAATGCCATTTTGCCTCCCGATATTGCAATTACCGGCGTTTACGCGGTGCCGGAAGGAAGCCATAGCAGGTTTGATGCAATAGGGAGGAGATATAAATACCATATATACAATAGCAAAAATCCTTTTTTGGATGACAGGTCATGGTATTATCCTTACCCGATGGATCTTGCTGAACTCAATCAGGCGGCCAGCTCCCTGTTGGGTCTGCATGATTTTACCAGCTTCGCCAAACGAAGAACCCAGGTATACACCCATATGTGCACGCTTTCCGTTTGCCAATGGCATCAAACCGAAGATGGTTGGATGTTTATCGTTGAGGGCAATCGTTTTCTGAGGGGAATGGTCAGGGCCTTGGTGGGGACGATGGTAAAAGTTGGACGCAAAAAGATCAGTGTTGAATCGTTTCAAAACGTGTTGTTGTCAAAAGATAGTGCCATGGCAGATTTCTCAGCGCCTGGCCATGGATTGTTTCTGGATGATGTGATTTATCCTGGTGAAATAGCTGTTTTGTTGAGGTAAAATGCGATAAGTTTTTTTTGCTTTGAAACCCTTGCTGACATTGATTTTCAATATTTTGCAAAAAAACAAATCAATTTAATTTGGAACGTATGAGAAATGCTTCCTATATTTGCATCCCGCTTCACAAAAAGCGCAGTTCTTCGAAATAAAATCAGGCTAATTTTTATCATTCATTTGAATAAAAATTTGCAGATATAATTTAAAACAGCTAATTTTGCACTCCCAATTCAGTTGGGCAGTTTTGCAAGAAGCTGAAAGATCTTTGAAAGTTTGGAAAGCAGTAACACTCAAATAACCGTCGCAAGATGGTTAGAGGTAAGGTAAGACGCAATTATTATTTTTTGAATTTGAGCAATCAATTTCTACATTAT
>CAITQQ010000001.1 GCA_903894575.1 uncultured bacterium | reverse complement strand
GAACATCAGCATAGGAAATGCAATCAATCCAATGTTGCGTGAAAAGAAATAATCCGGGTCGATGTCAAATATTTGAGGTGATTTAGCCAGCAGTCCGGTTAAGAATGCAATAAGGGCAACCATCTTCAGTTCACTGCTTATTTCCCAGTTGATTTCTTCCTCTTGGTAATTGAGTCTTTCATGCCATGCCTGGGCAATGGCATTGTTGTTCAAGTCAGTGTATAGGCTATTAAAGGCCTGTTTGAAAAGGACCTTGTTTTTTCGGTACAACAATTCAAGTTGCTTGGGATCCTCGATGTTTTCTGTGATCCCTGACTGCATATTGTTGATTTCATTTATTCTTTCCATAATTATATTCTTTTTACGCAAACACAATGAGCCGCACTCCAAACTATTTGATGCTTTTCAGTTGTTTTTCCTGCTTATTTATGTAGAAATGGGTATCCAAATCTCTTCTTCGGAGTCTGGGCTACCTTGTTTGTACTTTTCGCCAAGCACCTCAAAATGCGGCCGATTGTCCAGGGCGAAACCGGAAGCAGGAAGCCATGTGCTGTAGATGTACTGGAAAATGGCGGTATCCATCCCTCTGTGTTTGAAAACAGCATATTGCCCCCCAGGCAGAGAAAAAGCTTCCATGTTTTCAGGAATGGCATGATGGTGCTCAACTTCCACCAATGCCCATTTTTCAAAGCTTGTCATGGGATTGAAGACATTGAAATACCCCTTTGGAAAGACCTGAAGGGAATAGAGGTCCTGACCAATTTGATGTTGAATTTGTTTTCTGTGGGGCATGAAAGATGCCCACAAGAGACCGGTCTTGTCTTCAGCCATTGAGGTAATCACATGTTTACCCACTAGTTTTTTGGGGGAAAGGTCAACAATGTAAGGTGCGTCTATTTTCATTTGACGGAAGGTAAAAAATATCCATAATATTGTGCAATTGTCGGCAATTCCGAACAATGATATCATATGGGTTCTATTCAGATTAGGCGATTAACAGTTGAGGATGCTACGCTTTTACAGCAGATTGGCCGGACAACCTTTGAACAGACATTTTCATCCAGCAACAGCAAGGAGAACATGGAGAAATACCTTGAGGAAGGATTTTCTCTCACCAAACTCCAGGCGGAAATCGATGATCCCAATGCTGAATTTTATTTCGCAATGCAGGATAACAGTATCATTGGATATTTGAAACTTAATATTGGTCAATCCCAGACTGAAATCAAAAATGACAATGCACTGGAGATTGAACGGATTTATGTTTTAAAAGAATTTCATGGACAGAACATTGGTCAACGGCTTTTTGAAAAAGCCTTAGAACGGGCGAATGCACAAAATGTGGATTTTATCTGGTTGGGCGTTTGGGAAGAAAACAGGCGGGCAATACAGTTTTACACCAAGAATGGATTTGTTGCCTTTGACAAGCACATCTTCAAATTGGGGGACGAAGAGCAAACGGATATCATGATGAAGTTGAAATTGATAGAGTGATTTTATGCATTGAAGTTTATAGAAATAATTTACGCAATCTTTCCCGACACCTGCATGGATGAAAACAGATGAATTTCAATATGTTTCTGCTGCATCATTTGTGTTTTGGTTTTAAAAAACAGCTACTTTTAAAAAAATCACTTGATTATCATGAACATACGTGAACAATTGTTGTGCCTTATCATCGGTGTTGTATGCTCAATACAGACAATCGCACAGGAAAAAGATGATGTTAACACACCACTGCACCTGCTTCCAGCGCAGTACACAACTCCTTATAAAGCTCCTGATAAAGCAGTAGTGAAAGAAGTATTGGACAGGATTTTTGACTACATCAATCAAAATACTCCGCCGGAATTGATAGATACGGTAACAGGAAAAAAAATTGATTCTCCTGCAGCACTCACCAAAAATGTCATCCTCAAAAAAGGAATTTTCAGGATTACCAGTTATGAATGGGGCGTTGTGTACAGTGCATTGCTCAATGCCCATCTGCGTACCGGTGATAAAAAATATCTAGATTATGTGAAAGACCGGCATGCGTTTATTGCCCATTGGGCGGGCATTTTTCGGGAAAAGATGGGTAAGGGCGAGTTGGGCTTGAGTGGTGATTTTGCCCTTCGTCAACCGGTTGCTCCCCATGCATTGGATGATGGAGGTGCAGTAGCGGCATCCATGATCAAAGCATCAAGGCAAGGATTAACCACCGGACTGGACAGCCAGATTAAATTTTACCTGGATTATATTTCCCAAAAGGAATTCAGGTTTCCTGACAAGACCATTGCCAGAAATCGTCCACTGAAAAATACTTTGTGGTTGGATGATTTGTATATGGCATTACCGGCTTTGGCTCAGATGGCCAAATACACCAATAAGAATGCCTATTTTGATGATGCCATTTATCAGCTTGAGTCTTACAGCAGCAAAATGTTTGTTCCAAGCAAGGGCTTGTTTATGCATGGTTGGGTACAGGATATGCAGACGCATCCTGCCTTTCACTGGGCAAGGGCCAATGGATGGGCTTTGTTGACCATGACTGAATTGCTCGATGCACTGCCAGCAAATCATCCCAAAAGAAATTTTGTTTTGAATCTTTTTCGCAAGCATGTAGAGGGGCTGGTCAGGTTGCAAGATGGAACAGGCTTCTGGCACCAGCTGTTGGACAGGCCCGATTCATATCTTGAGACTTCTGCAACAGCAATTTATACCTATTGTATTGCCAAGGCCTGCAATGAAGGTTGGTTGGACAAGCTGGTCTATGCGCCGGTTGTGGCATTGGGTTGGAATGCAGCTTCTTCTAAAGTAAATGCTGCCGGGCAAGTAGAGGGCACATGTGTAGGAACGGGCATGGCATTTGATCCTGTTTTTTATTACCATAGGCCGGTGAGCAAATTTGCAGCCCATGGCTATGGTCCGCTCATTTATGCCGCTTCAGAAGTATTGGGGTTACTGGAAAAAGGTGAATTCAAAATCAATGACAGCGCGTTGATTTTTTATCCCAATTGATCAGGATTATATTATCTACTTTTCTCAAATTCCAGGATGTCCCCTGGTTGACAATCCAGCACTTCGCAGATGGTTTCTAATGTGCTGAAGCGAATGGCCTTTGCTTTTCCAGTTTTAAGTATGGACAAGTTGGACAATGTTATGCCAACTTTTTCTGAAAGTTCATTCAACGACATTTTTCGTTTTGCCATCATCACATCCAGATTGATTATTATAGGCATAATTAAATGGTTGAATCGTTTTCAGTTTGGATTTCAATACCTCTCTTAAAAATGGTGGCTATAATGTATATGACAGCCGACATCAAAATGTAGGCCTGGCTATCAACCCAATACGGATTCAATTGGTCAATCGTGTAACCAAGACTCATCAAGTTTTGAACGATTTCTTTTGCAACATAACTCAACAGTCCTATAGATAGTGTGAAATAACAGATGGTCATAATTTTTGATGAAACGTAGCTGCTGAATGGCTTAGCCAGGTCTAGCTTACTAGATAGTTGAATGACTTTATAAAAAAGAATCGATTTTAATATTGCAATTACGAGAATGAACAAATACATCATAACAAAAACTTCTTTGCTTCTGTTGTACATTTCACTTAAGTCAAGCTTATTGTATAAATATTTAACCATTTCGGGTTTGAAAAGGCTGTATATAAAGTTGACCAACAAGCCACCTGATTCAATGGATAATCCAACGAAAATAATCCATGCTAATACGCTCATTACTTTAAATACAAGAATGTTTTGTCTTGCCATTATTGTGTAATTTATTGTCTAAAAGTAATAAAAAATTATTGATAAACAATAAATAAGTATTTTAAAACGATGTTTTTAAAAATTCAATCTGTTCGATTTTGAAAGAATTATTTAGCGTAAAATGAGGTTTAACTTTTATTGTTTTGTGGGCTTTTCTGTCCAAATTATCGATTTAGGGGTGATTCATTTGAAATGAAAGCAGTCACAAGGTGTTCCCATTCTTCTTCCAATGAAGTAGAAGGTCTTTTCTTATTTGCCTTTGAATACCAGTAATCAGCATTCCATATATCCCCTTCCTTGCGATGTAAGTATGCATGAACCCATGCTGATTCCTTATCATTTAATTGATCAACCTGTGCATGAGCTTTTTCCCAATCACCCTTGCCATCATACCAGAGGCTTTTCAGCACAGGGGAGAAGGATGAATTGGGAGAATCATCGGTTAATGAATCTTTGAATGATGCAATGGAATTCATTGGGAAACTATTTCATCAAAATTATACATAATTCAAATATCCATTTCTTTGCAGCCTGTTCTGGATTTGATTTATTTGACTTTAAATATCCAAAAAGACGGATATTGTTTTGATGCAAGGCTTATTTGAGATATATTTCGTTTTTCTTAAAATGATTATATGAAACAATTAATGATATTCCTTTTAATACCCTTTATGGCAGTTCAAGTTTCAGCTCAAAAAACTGAAGCAGACCTGATCATTCAGGATATCAATATCATTGATGTTGTACATAACAAAACCATTCAACACCAAACTGTTGTCATTCTAAAAGATAACATTGCCGCTGCCGGCAACAGGACTGCAATTGAAAAAAAATATACCGCAAAGCAATACATCAATGGGAAGGATAAATATATTATGCCTTCCTTGTGGGATATGCATGTGCATTTTGGAGGGGATACGTTGATTCATGAAAATAAATTATTACTCCCCTTGTACATTGCAATGGGAGTAAGCTATTGAAGAACTTAAAAAAGCTTTATTGCGTTTATCTTAATTGCGGCTTGGAAGGCTATAAATGTGGCATCATTTATCTCAAAAGTATTCAACGCTTATTGTCTGAATGACTTATTAGAGGAATTCACCCTATTTCAT